>CAYJOZ010000148.1:0-4629 GCA_964371925.1 uncultured Treponemataceae bacterium
TTAGTTGGAGCAAGCCTTTCTGATGCGCTTGTAGAAAGAGGATGGCAGCGTCCTGAAAAAATTGTACTTTTAAATGATACAACTGCTGCTCTTTTAGCAGGAGCATCAACAGCAAAGGGTGGCTTACAGTATTCTTCCTATGCAGGGCTCATTCTTGGAACAGGGATGAACACAGCCTATATTGAGCCTAATCCTATTAAAAAAATTGCAAATATAGATCGAACAGCACCCGATACGCAAATTGTGGTTTCAGAATCTGGTTTATATAGTAAGCTTGCAAGAAGCGAGTTTGATATAGCATTTGACAAAACAACAAATACACCTGGTAGATATATAATGGAAAAAATGTGCTCAGGCGCATATCTTGGAGCAGTTGCTTCTCTGGCAATTAAACAAGCCTGTGAAGATGGTCTTTTTTCGGAAACTGCATCAAAAGCACTTCTTAGTGTTGGAACCTTTACACTTTTTGATATGGATAGGTTTTTCTACACTCCATTTAATACTGACACTGTGCTTGGTGAAGCTATAGCAAAAGGAACTCAAGAGGATAGAGACATACTTTTTGCAATTCTTGATGTGTTTGTAGATAGGTGTGCACGTTTAACCGCAGCCCTTGTGTGTGCCACTGTTCTTAAAAGTGAAGCGGGAACTCAGCCTAGCTTACCGGTTAGTGTGCTTTGTGATGGAACAACTTTTTATAAAACACATAATTTGCAAAGCAGAATACGAGGTTACCTAAACACAGAGCTTTTACAAAAGAAACATCGCTACTTTGAAATTGTAACACTTGATAATCCTATTACGTTAGGGGCAGCTGTTGCCGGATGTTCTACGTAAAACGTGACATGACTCGCTTCAATTATGCTTTAAGTGGTAAAGCAGGAGACAACGGAAAATAGTAATTCTTATTTTTTGATTTTAGGTATAATAACTACTAAACGTGAAAATTTTGCTGTATTTATGCCACCTTTAAAGTCTGAGTTTTTTACATGTATAAAACTCTGAATTCTAATCGAGTATACGGAAATTAAGTCCGTTATACTCAGAGGATAGTTGGTGCAACAATATGAAACGAATAATACATATATTACTGATACTTCTATGTATAATAAGTATTACACCCGTATTTTCACAGACTAGCAGTACTGTTTCTATTTTTGAAAAGACAAGTGTAATAAAAACAGAATATTTTGATATCATTTTTCCCCAAAGCTCCGAACAAACAGCGCGCTATGTTGCAATGCATGCAGACGAATTATACTTAAAGGCAGCAGCTTTTTTAAATGTAGACGAATTACAGCGCATTCCTGTTGTTGTTACAAAGAAAACAGATGTTCTTAATGCGTATTTTACTATTTTTACATACAGTCGGATTGTTCTATACGATACACTTCCTACTACATCTCTTTCAGTATTTGACGACACCATTTTATCAGTTTTTTATCATGAGTTAATTCATGCAATTTCTTATAAAAATAATTTAAGAAATAATATCTTTTTAGATTATATAAGCCCTTTTCTTACAAGTATGGTAATGCCACCTTCGATGAGTGAGGGTGCAGCAGTTCTTGCTGAAAGCTTGAATGGTTTTGGCCGATTAAATGATTCTATAAGCATGCATGTTGTGAGGCAGGCAAAAATTGAAAATAAGTTTCCTCATTGGTCGGAAATTGCAGGCGCAAGAGATTTATATACTGATGGCTCTTTACCGTATATTTTTGGTGGAGCCTTTACTGAATATATCTATTCAAAATATGGAGATACAAAACTTGCAGAGTATTGGAAAAACACCACTGTAATTGATGGATTAAGCTATGTCGGAAAATTTAAAAAAATATATGGTCTACCAATAAACGAAGCGTGGCTCGATTTTGAAAGTACGATTGAAATGCCAGCTCTTATGGAAACATCAGATGACTTTCAAACTGAAAATGTGTTATACCAAAATCTATTTGCAACAGACTCTATAATAGGGTGGCAAGATGGCTTTACAGGGGATGTTTTTACCCTTAATACAGATGATTTAACTAAGAAACCTCAATTTTTATTGTCTACTAATTTGACTGGTAGAATCTCGATTTCAAGAGACTCACGCTTTTTAAGTTTTTCAGGTGACATTGGCTTCAATTTTGCACAAAATGTTACCTCTGTATATGATCTGCAGCGAAGAACGTTTATTAAAACACAGAATGGACTACGGGATGCCACTATTGTAACTATTGGTGATTCATCTATGCTGTGTGGTGTTAAAACTGATGGGCAAAACTCATCTTTAGTGTTTTACTCTTTAGATGATGATGCACCTTTAAAAACGCTGGACTTTAATTTCGGTGTTAGTGTTTTTGAGCCAATTGACGCAGGGGAGGGCTTAGTTGTAGCCTTAATAAGAAATTACGGAAATTGGGAACTTTTTACGTACAATGTACAGACAGGTGAACAGCGCACATTTATATTTAATTCTCCTGATGAGATTCCATCAAGCATGATTTCATTACATGTATCTGGAGATTCATTGCTAATGACGTACGCTCTGTCTCGTTATACCCAACCAGTACTGGCACGTGTGCCAATTTCTCAGTTACGCAATGAATCAATAGACATGTTGGTTCAAAGTGATCAAAGATCTGGTGGCGTATTTTCGCCTATTTATGTTCAACCAAATGATGGTGAAGAAAGCATCATTCATATTTCAAAATTTTATGAAAAAAGAAGTCTCTCGATTTTTCCTCTTGAAAATCTTAAAACTACAAGTCTAAAACTTGTAGAAAAAACTGAACAAGAAACAACCAATGCTATTGCTCATTTTCCAACACAAAACTATAATCCGTTTGGATACTATTTGAATGGATATCTTATACCGGTTCTTGGGTCTGTAAACCTCTCACCAATTGATACTATGTTTGAAAACAGCCTGTCACTTGGTGCAAGTTATATCTCTGTTGACCCAACTGAAAACTTTCTCTTTCTTGTAGGGGCTGGCTATGATATTTTTTCAAAACGATATACTGCAACACTATCAACTGTTTTTAAGGAAAAAAATTTTACACTTAGTTCAGACGGGTATATAGGTGTAAATTCAGCTGGAATTGACGTTGGCGCAATAAAACTTCATGCAGATATATTTACGCCTATTTTATCAGATTATAATGTCATTGGTATTTCGAACAACTTTAGGTGGATATATCAAAAACAGGCGAATAATTTTTATTTGGATGGTAGTACTTTTGACAATGTTACTTCTGTTTATTTTTCTAGAATGCAAAAAAAAGGAAGATCACCTTATGAAATTTTAGGAGTTTCATTGTATTACCAGTTTGAAATTGAAAAATATTCAGGCGTAGCATTGCAACGATCAAAAAATGTATTGTTTGGAAATATAGTTAAGTTAGAAGCTTTTATTCCTAGGCTTATTCCTATAAGAAATCCAACTCGCTTTACGGTAAACATTCCTATTAGTATTAGTTTTACAGAGCTTTTTAATTATACCGCAGATTGGGAAGTAGATTGCAATGCCGTTTTATTTTCATATGAGATTCAAAAGCCAATAGCATATGTACACACTTTTTTTAAACGGATAACCTTAGATGCTGGTGCACAGTATATTAAGTATGTAAATGATATGTATGATATTTACATAGTATCCAGCCTGTATACTACTGCTGCAATAAATACTTCGAGTGCAACTGGAACTTCAATTGATATTGGTATAGCAACTGCATGGAATCCGTTATTGTCAGGAAACGATGCATTAGAGCTTGGATTAAAATTTGCACTTAATTTATAAGATTTCGGCAATAATATCTATACAATATATCATAACATGTTGTATAATAAAGGGATATAGGAGAATATTTTGTCAAAGGGAAAAACAATAGGTAAAACATTTGCAATGCTCATTCTCATTGTAATACTCGTTTTAGGTGGGATGTTATGGTTTGACTATTTAGGGGTAATAAGTGCGAAGACAACATTTGCACCTATATACGAAATGCTTGGATTCCAAGTACAAACTTCTGTAACCACTGGTGTTGAAGATTTAACGCTTGTTGCAAATCTTGAAGATGATAGATTTGAAAAACGTTTAGAGTCTCTTAATATATTAACAGAAGAACTAGATATGAGAGAACAGAATATTTCACTTGCAGAAGATCAAAATCAGCAAATTGCAACAGAACTTGAAGAAATGCGAGTTTCACTTGAACAACAACAAATTACATTCGACACTGAAGTGAAAAAGTACGATGATCGTAACATAAATATTGAGGCTACTGCAAGGAATATTGCAGCAATGCGGCCAACTGATGCTGTTGAAATTCTTAATGAAACAGAAGATCAAGAGCTTATTGATATTTTACGTAAAGTAGACGAAATTGCAAGGGCTGAAGGTGCTGCATCTCAGGTTTCAAACTGGTTATCATTAATGCCTCCCAATAGAGTAGCTGAAATAAACCGAAAAATGGCTTCAAAACCAGCGAGTATTAATTAATAATTACGAGTTACTAGTTACGAATGTGGCGGGAAGAGCAGGAAAGAAGATAATATCCACAAGAATTACACAGATTTTTATTGTAGGTAGTAGATGCATACTAGAATTAAAGAAAAAATCAGCTTAATTACTAGTATGCTTAA
>CAYJOZ010000149.1:0-765 GCA_964371925.1 uncultured Treponemataceae bacterium
TGAGTAGCATAATGGATCAATTAGCCTTGTATTTTTCATTTCCTTTCGTTGTAAACGCAATGATTGTTGGTGTTTTAGTTGCTTTGAGTGCATCTCTTTTAGGTGTTCCACTAGTATTAAAACGCTTTTCATTTATTGGGGATGGTTTATCACACGTTGCATTTGGTGCAATCACTATTGCAACGGTAATGAAGCTCACAAACGTTATGATCTTTACTATGCCAGTAACAGCACTTTGTGCAATTTTACTTTTACGTATAGGACAAAATACAAAAATTAACGGGGATGCTGCCATTGCAATGCTTTCAGTATCATCGCTCGCTATCGGGTATCTTTTGATGAATATCTTTCCTGTTTCGACAAATTTATCGGCAGATGTGTGTGTTACTCTTTTTGGCTCAACATCTATTTTAACGCTTACAAGTTTTGATGTGTGGCTAAGCATTATTTTATCATCGATTGTTGTAATTGTATTTATAGTATTTTATCATAAGATATTTTCTACAACATTTGATGAAAGCTTTGCAAAAGCAACAGGATTACGTGCTGGGCTTTACAATTTAATTTTTTCAGTAATCATTGCAGCTATAATAGTTTTAGCTATGAATCTCGTTGGTTCTTTATTAATTTCAGCTCTCGTTATTTTTCCAGCACTTTCTGCAATGAGACTTTTTAAGAACTTTAAGTCGGTTACTATTTGTTCTAGTATTTTTTCAGTAGCCTGTGCGGTGAGTGGAATACTTACGTCTATCTTGACAGGAACGC
>CAYJOZ010000149.1:775-4133 GCA_964371925.1 uncultured Treponemataceae bacterium
CGCCTGTTGGGTCTACAATAGTGGCTATAAATATTGCTGTTTTTATTATTTGTTTTGCAATTGATAGATTTGTACTTGCAAAAATGGCTCACTAGAAAAGAGGTTTTGATATGAAAAAAATACTATGTATACTGATTTTGATTCTTTGTGTATCGGGTGCTTTTGCACAAAAAGTTGACTACGATCTAACAAAAATGAATGGACTAATGGCATATTCGTTTGTTTTTGAAATTATGATAAATCCTGAAGCGTATATTGGTTCTACAATAAAGGCTAATGGGTTTTTTCAAAGAGGTTTTTCAGATTTTACCGGTCGCCACTTTAATTATGTAATGGTTGGTGATGACACAGCCTGTTGTTGGAATGGGCTTGAGTTTTTAATCGATGGGAAAGATAATACGGCAGAGAATTATCCGGGTCAAAATGTTGATATTGAAGTAGTTGGTGAGCTGAAAACCTATGAAGCAGCAGGCTACACGTTTTATTATTTAGATGTTGAAGGCGTAAAACTATTGTAAAATTAACGCCATACTAGTTATGCTATGGAACTGTCTACAAAAGAATACATAATTATGTATCTTTTTGTAGACAGTTTTTTTATATCTACTGTAAATTTCGATATACATATTTCTATTTCTATGTATTATAACAAAATAAAAAACACTGTTTTTTGTGTAAAAGTTGGCATGCTTCTTGCAATATAATATGCAGGAGATTACATGAATAAGACTGCGTATAAAGCCTATATTAACGAAATAATAAAATATCCTTTATTATCTGCTCAAGAAGAGAGGTCATTATCAAAACGAATTCAAGAAGGCGATAACCAAGCTAAGCAAATTTTAATAAATTCAAATCTTCGTTATGTTGTTTCAATCGCACATAAATACACAAAAAATGAAGATACTCTAATGGATTGTATTCAAGAAGGAAGCCTTGGTTTAATGGTTGCTGCTTCAAAATATGATTACCGGTTTAACACACGTTTTTGCACCTATGCCAACTCATGGATTACACAATATATATTACGCCATAAAAATTTGGTTGAGCCTAGCATTCATATTCCAGCATTAAAACTAGAAAAGCTACGAGTAATCAGAAGTGCCCGCAATACACTAGAGCAAATGTTGGGGAAACTACCTACGGACCAAGAACTTGCAATTTATATTGGTATGGATGAATCAGATTTGCGAGAGCTTTCAACGTATGATTATACTATCTGTAGTATAGACTCGAAAATTGATTCTGACACAGAGACTTCAATTTTGCATTTTCTTTTTGATGAGCGGGTGAATCTAGAATCCGATTTTGTACTAGAATCAGAAAGGGAAGAGTTTATGTCTTTAATTTCAAAACTACCCGAAAAAGAACGAAAAGTTATGATTTTTCGTTATAACAGCTACATTAGTGGAAATAAAACCAGTTATAGAAAGATGGGGTCAGTATTGGGCGTGTCAATCGAAGCGACAAGGCAAATTGAAATACGAGCGAAGCGCAAACTTCAAACGATTTTTAAATCTCATTTTAAAGAACACTACAACGAACAAATTACCGTGTAAAACACTTTATTATTGACAGTAGCTCTATAAAACGTTATTATTACTCTATATATGAAAAGAAAATCAACCCAAGCTAAGATTCCTACTTCGAAAATCATACTTTTTAGTTCTATTTTTTTTGCTGTGGGAATTTTTATACTTTTTTTTAGCTTTCTTTCAACTGTACCATCGTCTGATAACGATAGGACTGTTGTAACCGAAGATTCACAAAAACCTACCGTAGTACCTATGCCCAGTGCTAGTGATGATGGTTCTACCACAGAACTCGTAATGGCTCCTAGGCCTGATTTAGCAGATGAACAAAAGCCGCAAGTGCAAGAGCCGGTACAAGTTGCACCTCCAACCTTACAGCCCAAGCCCGACCCCATTGTTCCTCCTGTTAAAACGAAGGATGGCAAAATTGTTTTTATCTTTGATGATGGTGGGCATCAAATTTCACATTCAAAACCTTTTGTTGATTTACCTTTCCCTATTACTATCGCCGTATTGCCTCAGCTTGCAGACTCGGTAGAAACAGCAGAATTGGTTCGTGAAAGTGGCAATGAGCTATTTTTACACCAACCTATGCAAGCAATGAACTTAACTATAAGTCCAGGACCTGGCGCTATTTTACCAGATATGACAACAGGGGAAGCCGTTGCAATTTTACGAAAAAATGTAGCAGAAATAGGTCCTGTCATTGGAGTAAATAACCATGAAGGTTCGCTTATTACGAGTGACAGAAATTTAATAGGGGCTGTAATAGATGCTTGTGACGATTTAGGTGTACTCTTTTTAGACTCAAGAACTACAGCTCAAACTGCTGTTCCTATGGTAGCACTAGAGAGAGGAATTGAGGTTTTAGATAGAGACATTTTTATTGATAATGAGAAAGACAAAGCATATATGCGAGATATGATAGAAAAAGGTCTTGAAATTGCAGACAAGCAAGGTTATGTTATAATGATTGGGCATGTAACAACACCCTTTCTAGCACCTTTGTTGGAAGAAATGTATTCTGAACTCAGTGCACAAGGGTACACATTTACAACGCCATCAAAACTACGTACGCAATGACATCGTGTCACTGCGTACTATCTAGTTTCAGCGATGCTGAAACATCGTTTGCTTTTGCATGACGTTCATGTCATGTGACACTAAAAATTTAAGGAGAATTTGTATGCTAGTATTAGGAATAGAATCATCTTGTGATGAAACATCTGCTGCAATTGTAGAAGATGGGCGCACAATAATAAGCAGTGTAGTTGCAACGCAAATTCCATTTCATGAAGTATATAATGGGGTAGTGCCTGAAATTGCAAGTAGGAAGCATGCTGAATGGATTTTGCCAGTTGTGCGCCAAGCCCTAAGTGAAGCAAACTTAAAGCCAAATGAAATAGATGCTGTTGCAGCCACAAATAGGCCGGGACTTATGGGCTCTTTACTAGTGGGATTAAGTTTTGCAAAAACGTATGCATGGTCGCTTAACAAACCATTTATTGCAGTGAATCATATGCTTGGGCACTTGTATGCAGCCCATTTAGACAGAGATATACATTATCCATATCTTGGACTTTTAGTTTCAGGTGGTCATAGTATAATTTGTAAAGTAAACAATTTTGATGATATAGAAGTTCTTGGCACAACAGTAGACGACGCTGTAGGAGAAGCCTTTGACAAGGTTGCAAAGTTTTATGACTTTGGATACCCTGGTGGTGTGGCAATAGATAAGTTGGCACAAAGCGGAGATGCAAAAGCAGCAAAGTTTCCTCTACCATCTTTGCACAAGGGAAATCATCAATATGATATGTCCTACTCAG
>CAYJOZ010000149.1:4143-4626 GCA_964371925.1 uncultured Treponemataceae bacterium
CCGTAATAAACCAAATAGACCAGTTTTGGGTTGAAGGATACGAAAAAACTCCTGAAAATATTGCAGCAAGTTTTCAAGAAGCAGCAGTAAATATTTTATTAAAGCGACTTTTTACCGCAGTTGAAGATACAGAGCTAAAAACAATTGTAGCAGGTGGGGGAGTAGCCGCAAACTCTAGGTTACGAGCCCTTTTGGCAGAAAGGACAGATTTAGACTGTATTTTTCCACCATTAAAGCTTTGTACCGATAATGGAGCCATGATTGCAGGTCTTGGTTACAAATATCTTGAGCGTGGGGAGACAAGTGATTGGGATATAACAGCCAGCGCCCGTGTAGAAGGATTTAGAAAAAAAGTTCGCAAAAACTGACCTCCTTGTCAGTTTTTGCTACCGAGTTTTTAACCTTTGGCTAAAAACATCGTCGACTCATGTCTTTTGTGCTTTCCTTGGCACGACTTTTGTTCCGAGTTATATCAATGGCTTG
>CAYJOZ010000150.1:0-4599 GCA_964371925.1 uncultured Treponemataceae bacterium
TTTTGTTATGAAAATAAAAAGCAAAAGCCTTTTTTTATTTTAAAATTAGATATGATAAGTTTCAAAGAAATGAAAATGCAAATTTATCAAAATTTTTCTGTAACCTTTTTTCATCTTGAAACTTATTAATATATACGTTATAGTAATTTCACTTTATATTTGTAGAGGTTTTAGGTTATGTACGATGACGAAGATGATGATTATGAAGAAGACTTTTATGCGGATATTCCCGAGGAAGCTTTTTATTATGAAGAATCTGCAAGACGATATGGGCTAAAATTAGGCTATAAAGAAGCTGAAGAGGGAATTGACTCTGAAAGCACAGTCGAAAATTTTAGATATCCTGCAGACGCAGATGAAGACATTATTGAAGTTTTCAAGGATGCTTATTTTGAAGGTGTAGATAAGTATAACAATGAATACGACGATGATGAAGAAGATGAGTGGAATTAACCAAAGTTATAATACTGACCTGACTTCGTAAATCCTGCGAAGCCATCGTTAATAGGGTTATATTTTTCCGCTGCATCTCCATAGTGGCATAAAAACATTTTTTGTTTTATGTCACTAGGAAGCTTTTTTAAGTCGCCATAAAAGGCGTGCACGCCCCCAGAAAAAAGTTGGCAATCATGGAAAATTGTTTCAATTGTGGGATACTTTTCTAGCATTGTATCAATAAGCTCTCTGTCAAATCGTGTATCGCCAGAAAACATAACCTTTTCGTCAATAAGAACTCCACAAGAAAAAAATGCTTTTTTCCAATCTCCCTTGCTGTGCGGAATATGATTTGTTCTAAACATTTTTATATTCATATCACCTATAAAAACTTCATACATGGGTCTAAAAGAACGCGGTATCTTATTTGGTTTTAGTTGATTGAAGTAACTATCAAAATCAAGAGAATGACCATCAGCAAACTCGCCATATGAAATGCCACCGCGCAATGATTCTTCCCATAACAGTTTTTTGTATTCATCGGTAATAACCACATTTACTTTTTTATTTGAAAAATATTTTGCAATAAGGGCAATTTCCTCAATACCACCTATATGGTCGGCATGAGAATGTGTTATTAACAGGTTATCCACAGCTGCAAGTTTTGTATTATATTCATAAAAAGCAAGGGGACACAATGTTCCACAATCGATGAGTAGATGGTCTTTACCTTTTATTATTAAGAGGTTTGTTTGAAAGTATTTTTTTGAAAAAGCGCTACCAGTCCCTAGGAAAAAAAACTCTAACGAGCCTTTGTTTGTTAATCTGATAGTTTTTTCAAAGGGTAAAATATCCATGCATATATTATAACCTATAAATGCTTATTTTTCAGTATTATTTTTAGAAAAATTCAACATTTTTTTTAGATTATAGACATCTTCAACTGTTTCTACTAGTATTCCACCCATGCCCATTTCGAGAGGTGTTGCGATATCAATATCATATCTATCACCAATTGAAATACAGTTCTCTACAGGGACACCGAGTCTCTTTGCAGCAAGCTCATACATTTTTGTGTCTGGTTTTGAAGAATTACAAGTATCTAAGCCAATAATTTCACTTAAAACAGCATCTGCTCCAAGGCAGGCGAGGGTTTTTCGGGCAACAGAGACAGGGTTATTTGTTACACAAGCAAGGGAATAATCTTTTGAAAGTTCACGTAGTGCCTTTACCAGTTTTTCATCTTCAAAAAGATATTTTTCAGGATTAACAAGTTCTTTTCGCATTTTTATGCTTTCTTCAATGGAAATTCCTAAATCTACAAAGGTGTTACCAAGCGAAAGTTTTTTTCCGTTATTTATTTTTGCCCATTCTTTTTGGTATGAATAAACCATTTCTTTGGCATCATTATAGTCTAAGTTTTTTATTTCTGCAAAACGCTTAATTTGTATTTCATTTTGAGCGATTGCAAAGTCTTCATTTGTATACAGGGTTGAATCAATGTCAAAAATTATTGCCTTTAGTACTTCAGGAATGTGATAAATTGTCATTTTTTCCTCCTTATAGCAAATCAGAAAAACTAATCTAGCTTGACTAATTTTTCAATGATGCCTCTATTGTCAAGTAAATCACTTAAAGATTGTCCGTGGTGAACCCTCATAATAATATTAGCAAATAAGCCACTTACATCTGTGTTAGTGTACCATTCATATTGTAATAGTTCATCATGAGTTACCGCATTTGTGCCTATAATTCTATAAAAGTGGCCTTTTTGATACGCTTCATCAAATAGCTCTATAGCTTTACCATTAAAAAAAGGTAAGCTTATGGCGGCGATTACTTTTTCAGCACCTTGTTCTTTTAAGAACTCCATAGCTTTTAAAAGTGTTCCTCCAGATCCAAGCATGTCATCTGCTAAAAATGCAACTTTTCCTCTAACATCACCTAGCAATGTCATGGTTTTTATATTTGTGTCTTTGCCACTTTGAGTAACGACAGAATAATCTCTTTCTTTATAAATCATTGCAAGTGGTTTTTTTAGACCTAATGCATAAAATTTATTTCTTTCAACAGCACCTGTATCAGGCGCAACAATTACAAGATTATCTTCTTTTTCTGAAAGGTTAACAAGTTTTATCAACTCTCTTATTATTTGATAACTTGCATGAAGATTTTCAATGTTTACATGCTTAAAAGAGTTTTCAATTTCTCTTGAGTGAATATCAAGGGTGATGATTCTGGACACACCCATGCTTTCGTAAATTGTTCCTAGTGTGCTTGCGGTTAAGCCTTCTCGACCCTTTTTTTTATCTTGTCTACTGTATGGATAGGTTGGTAAAACTAATGTAATTGAGCCTGCGCCTGCACGTCTAGCTGCATCAATTGTAACAAGAAGGGACATTAAATGATCATTTACTGACATTTTTTTTTCGAGCTTTCCATCGTTTAATTCTAGCAGTTGTTCATTAGCTACATCTTGTACAATAAAAACATCTTTTCCTCTAACACATGTTTTTATTTGGGTTTTTAATTCTCCATTTAAAAAATATGTAAAGTCTATTTCTGTTTTAAATTGTGCTGGTCTGTATTTTTCGACATTGCCTTTAATATAAAGATCGGAGGCCTTCATATCGTTATAATAATTAATATCTTTGATTATTGTACTTTTGTCTACATCGTAGCGTTTTGAAATTACATCTCGTTTTAGTCCAAAGCGGTGTTTATACATATGACGGAGGTGGGTGATAATTTTGTTGGCAAAAACTTCTCCTCCTGGACAGGCGATTATTGCTAAATTCGACGGTTCTGAATATGGCATCAAGGCTTCCTTGTTCTGTGGGGCTTTATTAATAATATCATATTCTTACGCTATTATCAAGTCATTATAAAAAAAATCATAGCTCAACAATGCAAAGTAAGGGAAGATGATCAGAGGTTCCTTTGCCGTTATACAAATCGTATCTATAGGGAAGCCCTTCTTCCGTTACTGTAAGTTCATTTTTTATTGCTTGAAACTCTACAATTTCTATTATGGGTGCATAAAAAAAATGATCTATTTTTTCCCATTGTCCTTGATAATAGTATGATCCAAGGCTATTATCCCTTTGAAATTCTAGCCATGAAGATAATACGCTCACAGAACTCTTGTCTCCTCTCAATAAAATCGCCCCATCACTATTTATAAATTCATTGAGATTTCTGTTAAAATCTCCCGTTACTAAATAAGGTTCTTTATTTTCAATAAGAAGATTTGCTAACAGTCTTTCTTGCGCATTTCTCCATACTTCGCTTTTTTCTGCTCCACCATACTTCGATTTCCAGTGGCATGCATACAGAGAAAATGATTGATAAGAATTCACTTTAATTGTTGCATGGAGTATTGCTCTCATGGATGGCTGTTCTAAAAATGACCCATCTGTAACGGTGGTACTCGTTTCAAATTTTGAAAGGCCTAGGGCTGTTTGTAGGTCTATTTGATGAGCACTTACATTTTCAAGGGGGTAGCGTGATAATATAGCAATTCCGAGTGCTTCATCATCTCTTTTAGAAAAGGCACTAAAGCCAAAACCTTTTTTTATTGAGTATAGAGATGAAAGTTCATTTGCAATATCTTGCAAAATGCTTGAGTTTTCAATCTCCTGAAAAACATACACGTCTGCTTGTGTTTTTTCTATAAAATTGCAAAGTGTTTTTAGTCTTTCTTTATACCTCGTTTCTGACCATCTAGTTTTTGAATCTTGGTAATCGTTGTATTCAGTTCCAACAGTCTGAGCATCAAAAAAAGTTTGCAAATTCCAATTAATGATGCTCACTAAAGCTTGGTTTGACTCAATAGAGTTGGTATCTGTTGGCATTGAACAGGATACCAGTAGTATTCCCAATAAAAAAAGCTTCATAGTATCTCCTTTTTAAAAGTACTTATACTATATATTGTTTCATTTTTAGTAAAATGAGAACGCTTTTTTACGTTTATTAGAAAATTTATCTAAATCTTTAGTTTATAATAAATATGCTATTCAATACATGTCACTTCAATCAAGCTCATAATAATCTAACAAATATGTTCGGTTTGTCCTAAAACGATATCCAATTGCAATATAGGGACTTGCTTCTATCTTAAATACATCTGCCACGCTTATAAAATTATTTGATGAAGCCTTTTGT
>CAYJOZ010000151.1:0-4595 GCA_964371925.1 uncultured Treponemataceae bacterium
AATGATAAAATTGTTCAACTGATGGCTTACGGCGAAACAATTGGTATTGAGGTTGGTAGTGCAGTTATTTCTACGGGAAGTGTGCTAGAGGTTGGCGTAGGTCCTGACTTGCTTGGTCGTGTTTTAGATGCCACAGGAAAGTCATATGATAAAAAGCCAGACATAATTACCGATACGTATTATCCCGTTGTTGCATCTCCTCCTGATCCTTTAGACAGAACGCCCATTGATGAAAGAATAGTTACAGGGGTACGAGCAATTGATGCGTTTTTAGCTGTTGGAAAAGGGCAGCGTATGGGTGTCTTTGCAGGATCTGGTGTCGGTAAATCGACAATTCTGGGTATGATAGCTCGCAACACAAATGCAGATGTAAATGTAATAGCACTTATAGGCGAACGGGGAAGGGAAGTTATAGATTTTATTCAAAGGGATCTTGGAGAAGAAGGGCTAAAACGCTCTGTTGTAATTGCTGCAACTTCTGACCAGTCGCCTTTATCCCGATTACGTGGCGCTTATACCGCAACTGCTGTGGCCGAATATTTTCGAGATCAAGGCAAAGACGTTATGCTGATGTTTGACTCTGTTACTCGTTTTGCCAGGGCCCAAAGAGAAATAGGTCTTTCTATTGGGGAACCTGCCGCACAAAGGGGCTATACGCCAAGCGTTTTTGAAACCTTACCTAAGCTTTTAGAGCGAAGCGGAACATCGACAAAGGGTTCAATTACTGGGTTTTATACTGTTTTGGTCGATGGTGATGATATGGATGAGCCTATTTCCGATACAGTTCGTGGTATTTTAGATGGTCATATAGTTTTAAGTCGATCTTTAGCACAAGCGTATCACTTTCCTGCAATAGATATTTTAGCAAGTATCAGCCGTCTAGCAAATCGAGTTACTGGAGCAAAAACAAAAGAAGCTGTTGCTATGATACGAAAACTTATGGCATCTTATGCAGATTCTGAAGATATGATAACGGTAGGTGCGTATCAAAAGGGCACAAATAATGTTATTGATGCTGCAATAGATGCACATCCACTTATAAATAACTTTTTAGTACAAGATGAATTTGAACAAACATCTATCAAAGATACTATGACGGCGCTTGCTTTGCTTACGAACATTGATATTCCTGAAACAGAATGGGAAGAAGAAGAAACACTATATACAAATGTACTACACGAGGCCACAGACACTAACACATTTGATTCTAATGCTGAAGTAAGTACTGTTCCTATGCAAAGTGATCTTGCCGAGTAATCATGAAAAAATTTACATTTAGTTTACAAAAAGTACTGAATCTACGTGAGTTTGAAGAAAATCAAGCAAAGGAAGAATTAGGACGTGTTATAAGTATTGCTAACAAACTGAACATGGAATTACAACAAATTGCACAAGACAGAGTTAAATGTCGTTCTTCAACCGGGAATCTTTTTAATGCAAATGAATTTTTAGCCATCGAAAATTATGTAAACCGTTTAGATTTACGAAAAGAGCAAGTATTGGTTGAACTTGCACAAACAGAACTTCTAATTCAAGAAAAACGTACAGTCTTTACAGAAGCTATGAAAAATCGAAAAGTGTTATCAAAACTAAAAGAAAAGCATTTAGCAGATTGGAAAAAAGAATCAGTAAAAGCAGAAGAAATTTTTATTGATGATATTACGAGTGCAAAATTTCTACGCAAAGCATAGTTTTTAACCCCCTTGAAAATTTACAATTTATATGCTATTCTTATGCTATGGCAGTAGAATCATACCTTTTTTCGTATACACAACAACAAAAGAAAAGAAAGAATATAGTAATTATCGTTAGCACCTTTGCTGCGGTTTTGATATTTTTGCAGATATTATTACTTTTTGTTTTTCGCCCTTTGCGTATTTCTTCAACTTCTATGCAACCAGAGTTTTCAAAAAATGACTTTGTGTTTATAGCACCGTTGGTAAATGGCAGCACATTGTTCTCTAATGAGACGTCGTTAGAGCGTGGCAATTTAGTTACAGTAGACAATAATACTGTTCCAGAAAAAACAACTTTTCAAAGTACAATAGATTTTATTTTTAGAATTCTGACATTTCAGCAATATCAGCCAAACGAATCAACTAAGTGGGGTGATACTGAAGTATATAGAATTATAGGTATGCCAGGTGATACAATATACATCGATAACTATGTTGCATATATTAGGCAAGGTGGAGACTCTCATTTTTTAACTGAGTTTGAACTTTCAGATAAGGACTATGATGTATTATCGGTTGGATATCCTATTGATTGGGATGTAACAATTGGGGCACAAGGAAAAACATCGGAAGTTTCCTTAAAACGCGGTGAATATTTTTTACTGTGTGATAATCGAATAGTAGCTTCAGACTCGAGACTATTTGGCCCGGTTAAGCTAGAAAATATTAATGCCAGAGTTTTTGCACAGTACTTTCCCTTTAATTCTATCAGAGCTTTTTAGTGTATACTTACATTCATATTCCATTTTGTAAGTCAAAGTGTTCATATTGTGATTTTTATTCAATTGTGCCTAATAAGCACTTGTTTTCCGATATAGGCGAACAGTACACTGGTGGGCATGAAATAATACCTCATATCTATATTGAATCCTTATTGCGCGAAGCTGAATATTACGTTAAACGATATGGTATCACGCAGTGGGATTCCCTGTATATTGGAGGGGGAACACCTGGTTTACTTACTACGAATCAAGTGCAAACATTATTAGAAGGTCTTTTGTATTTGCGGCCTTTGAGAGATGGTGCAGAGGTAAGTTTTGAAGTGAATCCATTTGAATTATCTCAGAACAACGGGGATGAATATGTTCATAATCTGGGTTCATTTGGTATAAATCGAATTTCATGTGGAATACAAGCATTGCATAATAATGTACTTTCCAGTATTAATAGGCGATCTAGTGTAGAAGAATGTATAAAAGCATTAGAAGTATTACAGGAGTGGAAAAAAGCACAGAGTACTTTTTTTCCGTCAAATGCTCGAGACTTTCAGTTTTCAATCGATCTTATTTCTGGATTGCCAGGTCTTTCAAACGAAGACTTTTGTGAAAGTTTAAATACTGTGTTGTCATATAATCCAGACCATATTTCGCTATACAGTTTAATTTTAGAAGAAAACACTCCTCTCTATAAAAGTATTGAAACTGGAGTCATTGCCTATGATGAAGATAGTAATGATGAGCAATGGCTGCAAGGTCGAGATATTTTAATACATAATGGCTACTCCCAGTACGAGGTTTCAAATTTCTCAAAATCTACAGAAGGTGAAAGTGAACATAATAAGGCATATTGGTTGATGGAAAACTACATAGGCATAGGCTGTTCTGCTTGCGGTACTATTGAAAATAATCGTTATACAGCTACGAAAGACATACGTACATATTGCAGTTTTTGGAAAAACGGGATAGACAACTTTACTGATATTCCGTCTTCAATTATTGAGCGTGAAGTGCTTTCTGAAAAAGACAGGATCTTTGAATATTTAATGATGGGTTTTAGAATGCTTAAGGGTGTAGATGCAAAAGCTTTTAAAGACCGTTTTGGATTGGACCTTGAAAAAGAAATTGGGCAAGTATTTTCTCGTTGGGAAAAAAGGGGCTTAGCTTTTCGCTGCGGAAGTTTTTATGCTTTGACAAAAGACGGAATACTGTATTTAAATACCTTTTTAAATGAAATCATATAGTTTTGTTTATCGCACTTTTTGCCGATACTAAAGTGATGAGTTTTCAAAAGATCTGTATAGCTATTATGCTATTGTTTACAATTTCATATGTATTTTCTCAAACTAATGATTCAGGCATAGAAACTGATATGCAAGAGAGCGATGTAATGGGAATTTGGGAAAATTCATCAAAAATAATTCATATTAGCTCTGAGACCAATGGTGTATTACAAGCAAATATAGTCTTAAAAACATTTTATGGCTTTTACTATGATGGTACTTATCCAAACGATGAAAGTGTGCCAGTAAATTTAGCACGCCTCGGTGATGGTGTGTATACAGAATATTGGGTAAAGGGTCAAGCTTATGATACTTTAGGGGATCCTATTTTGCAAGAGGAAGAAGAAAATCCTGTTTTTAAGGTTAAAATAGAGCGTCCCATGCAATTTGACAGTACAACGGCGAAAATAGCTGATGGTATATTATGGCTTCCTCAAAGTAATACACAAGAACTGAGCATAGATTCAACAATTGAAAAAACTGAAGTTGTTGGTTATTATGTAGATGGTGAAACTACATATGAAATACGCTATTGGATTACAGATGTTGCCTACAGTGACGAAAAGGCAGAGCTTTCATTAAACGACAGTGATGAGCAAACGAGCGTTTTTATAGATAAGTATATACAGATTGGTGATGCCGTGTACACCTGTGCAACAGGTCTTAGAACAAAAATACGAAACGTAACAACGATTGAACCTTTTGGAGATGATGCATTTTTGAATGATTCGAATACTCTGCTTGTTTTTGGAGAGCCTTACTTAGTGTTATCAGATATTAGTAATGTAGAGGATGCAATCTTAGCTCATAATTCAATTCCACGCCCGCCTAGAAATGGCAAGGCAACTTTTGTTGAACCA
>CAYJOZ010000152.1:0-4569 GCA_964371925.1 uncultured Treponemataceae bacterium
GGTCATACGATATATTTTTGGCAATTTGAAAGGCAAGCTGAATAAAATAGGAGTCTGATTCATTATTTAAGAGTAAGGGAACAACATAGTTATATTCAGATGAATCGAAAAGCGATGTTAATGCGAAAACTTGTGACTTTAAAGCTATATTTGGGTTGTTAATGAAGCTAAAATATTCTTCAGTATATTCAGATATTGCCGTATCGATGGTCCGTCTATATTCTGCTTCTTGAACTCCATAGTCACCTGCAAGCAGGCTTTCTGCCATAATATCAAGGCTCTGCCCACGGATTGCAGTACTTGAACGAAATCCTGTATATGTTTCACTTCCCTTAGGCAAATTAGATTCAGTACTTATAAATGTACTTTCTTCTCCTAAAAGGCTATAACCTGAAATATTCCAGTTTTCATGTGAAAGAACTAAGTAACCAGAGTGAGTCACAACAGGAAAGTATGCTGAAGATACAGGCTTTATATGCCTCTCCCACGCAAGCATACCTCCAAGCTTTGTTTGTGCAGAATAAAAAGATGCTACATAATGCGTGCCGGCAAAAACAAACGAATCTTCATAAAAAGAGGCATATACCTCGCCAGTAAGTGTTGATGAAAGCGCTTTTGTCCAATAAAGGCTTTGATCTTCAAGTGAGTACTCAGAAACTGTGTTGTTTGAAAATAACACAGCAAAACTGGTTTTACCAATAACAATATCTTTTGGTGCAATTCCTCTGTTAGACATTGCAACAGAGCCAGTTGTTTCAGTAACAGTATCTATTACAGCACAACTGCCAATAGCTCCGTTTTCAAAACCAAGTATAACTCCCTCGTCATAGCTTTCGACAGTCTTAATTATGTCGATAAACTCTATTTCTTCAAGCTTTTCACCATAAGGAGAAATACGCATTGCAACACTTGCACCATTTTTTGTGAAAGATAAAATATGTAATAAACTGCCATCATTCATTTCAGACAATGGCAAATTTGAACCACTAGGAACTTCTGTTCGCCATTTACGGGTACCATTGGCACCGTAGCAGCTTATTGCGTGTTCTTCCTTAATAAACACTCTCCCATCTCTGCCTGGTACGGGATCTGATACTGCAGGAGTTTCCAAATTAACTTCCCACAAAAAGGTGCCGTCGGGATTATACAATGAAAGTTTTGTGGCTTTATCAGTAGTAATATAGACAAAATTTTCCTTAGTTACAGAAAAATACTCAGAAGGTAAACCTTTAATGTTTCTTCGCCATATTATTGTACCATTCTCTGTGGATGCATTCATTATACGACCTTCCGAAAGCATAACAAAGCCATAGCTTGTTCGTTTGGGCGATGCAACCACATCGCCGCCTACGACAGATTGCCATGACGCCCTAATAGGCTCATTTTCTTCACCAACTTGTTCTGCATTAAGCACTGATACTAAGAATAATAACACTATACAATAAATTTTTTGTAGCAATCTATACCTCTTCACTTTGCACCACTATATGAAAAATATACAAGACATTCAATATGACTTGAATGGGGATAAAAATCCAAAAAATAAAACTCTTCAATTACATATCCGGCATCAAGTAATGCCTTTGCGTCTCGTGCGAGTGTTGAAGCATCACATGAAAGATAGCGAATAGTTTTAATTTTTGCGCTACAAATCCAACTACGCAAAACCTTTTCAATTCCGCTTCTGGGTGGATCTATTATAAGTGCATCAAAGCATTTTTTCTTTGCCTTTTTTACCCAATTTTCACCGGTCATTGCGAATGTTTCAATCTTTTTGTCGTTAGAAAAATTTTCCTTTGCATACATTAGAGCTTTTTTGTTGTGCTCTACGAGGGTAATTGTTTCAAAGCAATCCTTCGCAAAAATCGACAATGTTCCAACCCCGCTGTACATATCAAGCAAATGCTTTCCGTATAACCCCTTAACTACAAGAGGAATCGTTTTTTCTAGCATTTCTATGTTTGATTGAAAAAATCCTCTTGCATCAAAAGTAATTTTTTTATGTAATATGGTTTGCTCAAGTTCACTTTGTCCTTCAAGGCCAAAAATTATATTTGTGTTTCCTTCTTTTGATATAGCCTTCTCACTAGCAAATACTTGCAGTCGTTCATGTGAACGTAAAACTTCTGAGTCTGCGGTCTGTAAAAAGGCTCTAATTTCTTTTACAGCACAAGGGCAATCACTTAATGGTACTACCTCGTGTGAGTTTTTACCTTTTAGACCTCCATACGAAAATTGAAAACGGCTGCGATATTCAGTATCGTTTGCAGTAATCGTATTAATTGCAATAGTATCACTAATTCCATTTCGTATTAAACAGTCTAAAATTACTGCCTTTTTTAATTCTAATTGATACTCATACTCTGCGTGCTGTAAATCACAACCACCACACTGTTCATACACAGGACAAAATGGTTTTTGTCTGTGCTTAGATGCTTTTACAACTGCCAAAGCAGTAGCCTTTGAGTAATCTTTTTTATTTTCAAGTATATCAATATCTACAGTTTCACCTGGTAATGCTCCTGCCACAAAAATTGTTTTACCTTCAATCCTTGTTAAACATGTGCCTCCAAAAACCATTTTATCTACGGTACAAATCACACAGTCAGTATAGCAAACATAGAAAAAAAAGTCTTTACTATACCATTAAAAGTTTTAAACAAAGATATTGAAAACAATATGCATATACAGTATACTCATTTGTATAGAAGTCAAAAATAGGAGGAGTGATAAAATAACTTCCGTGTTATTTTATCATTTGCAGTTTCAAAAACGTTGCTTTCAAAACTGCGTTTTCGCGTCCTCCCTGACGCGCCGCTAACGCGGAATTTTTAAATAGGAGAAAAAATGGAATCAGTACTAACTGCTACTTCGCTTACAAAAAAGTATGGTAAAGTAGAGGCCCTAAAATCTATATCACTTGAAATTCCAAAAGGCCAAATTGTGGGCCTTTTAGGACCCAACGGTAGTGGTAAAACAACATTTATAAAACTAGCATGCGGACTTTTAACGCCATCTAGTGGAAATCTCACAATTTGTAACAATGCAATTGGTGTACAAACCAAACTGGATACTGCCTATTTACCAGATAAAGATTACTTAAACGATTGGATGAAAGTGAGTGACCTTGTAGCAATGTTTACCGACTTTTATTCAAACTTTAATAACAAAAAAGCATACGAAATGATGTCTCGACTAAACATAGATCCATCAATTCGGCTAAAAACACTTTCCAAAGGAAATAAAGAAAAAGTACAGCTTATACTAACAATGGCAAGAGAAGCAAAACTGTATCTTTTAGATGAGCCTATTGGTGGAGTAGATCCTGCTGCAAGGGACTACATTTTACAAACAATTATTTCAAACTATAATCCTGAATCAACTATTTTAATTTCAACCCATTTAATTGCAGAAGTAGAAGAAGTTCTAAACTCATTTATATTTATTAAAAATGGAGAAATAATTAGGCAATCTACCGTACAAGAAGTTAGAGAAGCTGAAGGTAAAACAGTTGACGCACTATTTAGAGAGGTATTCAAATGCTAGTAAAATTACTTAAATATGAACTTATGGCATCTGCGAGAGCCTTTGTTCCATTTTATATTGCACTGTTTGGCGTTGCTGCTGTAAATGCAATTATTATTATGGTTATGCCATCAGCTGAAATAAGCAATATAGGAGTTACCATCGTATCTGAAGGAGTCGAGCAAACATTTTCAATTATTCAAGCTCTTCTTGTTTTTGTATACTATGCTCTTTCAATGGCTCTTTCTATAATTACATTTGTATTATTAGTGAATAGATTTCGAAAAGCTCTTTTGGGTAGCGAAGGCTACCTAATGTTTACCCTTCCAGTTTCTACAGACTTGCACATTATATCAAAATTAATTTCTGCCCTATTCTGGATTATAGTTACTGGAATAATTATGAGCTTTACATCTGCATTACTTGTATTATCCCTTGAAGAGTATACTGGTGCAATTCGAGAGTTCTTTACACTATTTACTGCAGAAGATTTTAGAGCAGTCTATAATCATTCCATTATTGAAGTACTGGCACTTTTTATATTTACTGCTATCACATCAAGCATTGTAATTATATTACTTGTATATTTTTCCCTTGCTGTTGGCCATATGGCAAAAAAACATAAGTTTGTGTTAGCTGTCTCTGTATTTTTTGCGGTAACGACCATTGCAAATATTACCATTATGGTGCATTTTTTTCAGAATCTAGAGCAACACCTAGACAATTTTACACCAAGCATTACTAATGAAGCACAATATGTTTTAGCAAGGTTTTTTTCCCAGTTAGTTTTTCTGTTTCCCTTTTTACTATTTTGCGCTTGTATCTTTACCGTCGCCATTATTATTTTTTACATTGGCACACGATACATACTAAAAAATAAGCTCAATTTAGATTAAAGGCAATTGTGATATATACGTGATTATGAGAGGGTTTCGCCCTTGCCATGTCACATTATTCATGATAAAATATAGAGAGTGTTTTAGAAATAATAACTAAGTGAAAAAAAGATACGATAAGCTCGATATCGTATCTTTTTAGATATAT
>CAYJOZ010000153.1:0-4551 GCA_964371925.1 uncultured Treponemataceae bacterium
ATGTCAAGTTTTAGTGGTATTGAAATTGGAAAAAGAAGTCTCATGGCACAAAGTCAGTCAATTCAGACTGCAGGTCATAATATAAGTAATGCGGATACAGACGGATACTCTCGACAAAGAGTAAATTTACGAGCCTTTGATCCTTTATATAGACCAGATCTTTCAAGAGCGGAACGACCTGGGCAAGTTGGACAAGGTATTGATGTCATGAGTATAGAGCGTGTTCGTGATCAGCTTCTAGAAGGTAGAATCGTGGCTCAAACAAATCAAGAGTCCTACTGGACAACTCGTGAAGAGTATTATGTTATGCTTGAAAACATATATAATGAACCGGCTGATATTTCTATTCGCACCAATATGGATAAGTTTTGGCAATCATGGCAAGAACTTTCAATCTATCCAGAATCACAAGCTGCACGTCAAGCTGTCGTTAGCCGTGGAGAATCATTAGTAGATTCAGTTCATCAAAGATTCACCTCGCTTGAAGGTATAGGAAAAATACTAAACGGTGATATTGAGGGGAGTATTGAGCAGGTAAACGAATATGCAATTCAAATTGCAGAAATTAATAAAGAAATAGTTCGATCAAAGGCTATGGGTGACAATCCTAATGATTTGTTAGATAGGCGGGATTTGATGGTAGAAAAGCTATCGAACCTTGTTAATATTACAACCGATAATCGCGATCCTGATGAGTTCATGGTACACGTCGATGGCCATATCTTAGTTCAAGGTGGGCTTGCTCGAGGATTTGACGTAGTGCCTCAAACTGATAACAATGGATATTCAAAAGTCGTATGGGCGGATACTGGAAATGATGCATATTTTTCTGGCGGATCTGTTGGTGCTTTAATTGAACTCAGAGATGTAGATGTTAGGCAAGAGATGCAAAGCTTAAATACTATGACCATGGAATTTACTGACATGGTAAACGACATACATAGAAATGCAGTGGGTATGAATAATACAACTGGATTGGATTTTTTTGTTGAAGAGCCATTTGTAAACAATGCACTTGGTAATTACGACAGTAATGGTGATGGTATAGAAGATTCAACGTATGTATTTAGAATGACGGGTACTAATGTCCTAGATCCTCAGGAGCAAACAGGGCTTCAAGGGGTAATGACGTTTTCAGGGCGAGCAGGGGATGTTGAAGTTCCGTATAGCCCAACAGATACTATTGAAACTATTGTAAATAGAATAAATGATTCACAAGCCGAAGTAAAAGCATCATTAGATAGAAATAATAACCTTGTGTTAAAGGCAACAACTGCAGCTTCTATTGACAATCCTGACTTTGTTATTCGCCATGTCGAGGATTCAGGACAGTTTTTAGTAGGCTATTCTGGAATACTAGCAGGTAGTGGCGAAGCTAACGCATATGACTTTAACACTGCAAATGCCGTTCAAACGCTTGCAGGCGCTGGAACAGATAATGGGGCTCAATATGCAGTGTCACCCGTTTTAAATCCGTCAGGCTATGTTGCTATTAATCAGGCAATAAAAAATGATGTTATGTCTGTTGCAGCAGGGAAACCTACAACTAATGGTTTATTTGAAGCAGGTGATGGTTCTGCTGCATTAGAAATTGCATCCCTTAGAAATTCAAGTGTAATGATAGGGGACGCTAAAACATTTGATGATTATTTTGCACAAAGCGTAACGAATGTTGGGCTTAAGGGTGAACAGGCAGAAATTAAAATGTTTAGCCAAAATGCAATAATGACAGATTTAAGAAACTTACGAGATTCTATTTCTGGTGTGAATATTGATGAAGAGCTTGCAGATATTATGAAATTCCAACATGGATATAATGCTGCTGCACGATTCGTAACAGTAATTGATGAGATTTTAGATACTGTTATAAATAGACTTGGGGTTTAATACGTAAAAATTGACATCCTTGTCAATTTTTACTATCGAGTTTTGCGCTGCCCCTAAAGACTTGATACGCCACAGAACGTTCGGGGCACCTATCAAGTTTTCTTGCGAAAACTTGTTGTGGATGTTTTAAGCCTGAAAAGCTAAAACATCGATTACTATGTAGTTTAGTGCCATTCATGGCACGAATTTTAAATTTGTGGAGAATGAGAACATGAGAAGAATTAGTTCAAACTTAGCAAATAATGATGTTCAGTATAATTTACGCTTACAAGAACATCGTTCAAATAATATGCAAAACAAATTAGGGACGCAGCAAAGAATACAAAATCTGAGAGACGATCCTCTCGGAGCAGGAAGGCTTGTACGCTACCAATCATATAATACAAGGGTAAATCAATTTGGGCAAAATGCTCAAACACTAGTAGATCAGTTTTCAGTTTCAGAAGGTTACATGGATCATTCTTTGCAAGTTATGCAACGAATACGTGAGCTTGCTGTGACTGGTGCTAACGGTGTTTTTACTGAAGATGATATGCATAATATGGCTGCCGAAGTAAATGAGCTACTCAATGAACTTGTGTCTTCTGCAAATGCTGTAAGTGCTGACGGTACGTCTCTTTTTGCTGGAACTCGAACACAGACGACAGCTTTTGCAGCTCAGCTAGGACCA
Source organism: uncultured Treponemataceae bacterium (assembly GCA_964371925.1). Taxonomy (GTDB): domain Bacteria; phylum Spirochaetota; class Spirochaetia; order Treponematales; family Treponemataceae; genus CAYJFX01. The sequence goes on from CAYJOZ010000153.1 coordinate 2,558, forward strand.
GTATATGGTTCATCAGAACCATTGGTTACCGAGGTACGATACAATGGTTCAATTATGGGAAACCGAGTTGAAGTTGATGAAGGCGATTACATGGAAATGAATAAAGCTGGTAATAATATATTTTGGGCTGAGAGGCAAAGCTTGATTGGTCAGCGCGATGCAGGGCAATTCCAAGTAAGCGAACAAAGTGTCATTAATGTTGATGGAACTGATATAACACTAAACGAAGGTGATAACGTACACTCAATTATTTCAAAGATTAATAGCGCAGGAATAGCTGTAAAGGCAAGTTTGGACCCTGTTACTAATGGCTTAAATTTGCAAACTACCGATGCTAGACAGCTGTGGTTAGAAGATAAAGCAGGAACAACATTGAGTGACTTAGGAATTATAAGAGACTCTAGCCAACGCCCTCCATATAATATAGGTGACGCTGCAGATGTTACAGGGGGCTCTCTTTTTGATAGCGTTATAGCATTTAGAGACGCTTTGCTACAAGGTGACCAAAAAACCATCGGTGGACGTGTTTTAGGCAGTGTAGATAGTGCCATTGGAAACTTGACACAGCGAATTGCAGAAGTTGGTGCTCAATATGAAAGAGCAGAGGCAAAAATTCAACTTGCGAAAACAAATGATTTAAACTCAACTCAAATGATATCGAGAGAAGGTGATATAGACTTAGCAGAAGCCATAACAGAAATGAAAATGCTTGACTATACAAAACAGGCAACATTAAGCACTGCAGCAGATTTATATTCAAACTCATTGCTTAATTATCTAAGATAAGGTATACTAAAAAGGTAACAATATGGATGAAGTTTTGAACGAAGTTAAGACAACAGTACATTTCCCAAGTGGTTTATATGGCTTTGAAAGCTATAGCGATTTTTCTTTGTTTCCAGCAGAGATTGATTCTCTTTTGAGACTGCAATCTGAGGAAAACGATGATTTATCATTTCTACTTATTGATCCCTTTTCATTTTTTCCAGAATATGAAATTGACGTGGATGATGAAACGGTAGGTTTGTTAGAAATTGATAACCCTGAAGATGTGTATGTTCTTGCAATTATTACCATTGTAAAATCAAAGCCTGCAGTAGTTACAGCAAACCTTCAAGGGCCTGTTGTTATAAACAAAAAAAACAAAAAGGCTCGTCAAATTGTGTTATTAGATACACGATGGAAAACAAAGCATAATTTGTTTGAGAACAATGAAAATGGATAAGTAACCTTATGTTGATATTATCTCGAAAGATTAACGAAAAAATAAAAATCGGTGAAGACATTACTCTTACAATTTTAGAAGTACGAGGCGACCAAGTTAAAATTGGTGTTGAGGCTCCTAAAGATGTAAAAGTATTTCGTCAAGAAGTATATGAGTCTATTCAAAAGGAAAATTTAGCTGCGGCTACAGTTCCTCACGACTTATCTTCTCTATCGACACTTTTTCCAAAAAAATAAATTAAGGCTTCCGATGTAACGGAAGCCATTTTTTTACTCTTCTCTCTTCTTTAACTCAAAAAGAGATAACAACGTTGGTATCATAAATAGGGTAAAAAATGTTGAAAAGGCGAGGCCTCCAGAAACAGCAATACCCAATGGTTGAATAACATTAGCCCCATCTCCTATTGCAAACGCAATTGGAAGCATTCCTAAAATAGTTGTTGCAGTAGTTATAATAATCGGGCGGAAACGCAGTTGAACTGCTTGCATAATTGCATCTTTATTATGTGTATGATTTTGCCTAACATTGAGATAAAAATCAATTAAAATAATGGCATTATTTACAACAATCCCGCCAAGAAGGATAACACCGAGCATAGAGTTTAAAGACACGGTTGAGTTAAAAGCAAATAAGCTTAATACAACACCAATAAAACCAAAAGGAATCGTCACCAAAATAAGAAGTGGTATGCGTAGCGAGTTAAACTGAATACCGAGTACAATGTAAATGAGCATAATACTTAATGCAAGAGCAATAATAAGGGATGATA
>CAYJOZ010000154.1:0-4532 GCA_964371925.1 uncultured Treponemataceae bacterium
CTGCTTCTGCTTTTCCGTCTCCGAAAAAGTACACAAATTTGTTTTGTGACATTTTTTTCTCCATTTTTTTATTGTTTCCAATTTTCTCATAATTAGTATACACCATAAAAAAAAGGAGCGCAAGATTGAAAAAGGTATTTTTTGAAAAATACTCAACATACTTGCAAAGTATTTTATATGAGAGTATACTATATGTAATGAAGTGTATCTATATCGCACTATGTCTTTTTATAGTATCATGTGCATCTAACACCATAGTCACTGAACTCGAAAGTAGTTATATCGAGAACGAAAAGAAGCCTCTTCATAGCCCACGCCAGAGTCCGCTTCTGTTAACTTTTGCAGGTGATATTATGGCACACAATGTTAATTATAATATGAAAGATTATTCGTTAATTTATGAAGATGTCGAAGATCTTTTACATGCAGATGACATAAGTTTTGCAAATTTTGAAGCACCTGTAAATGATGCATTACCGAATGAATCATATCCTACTTTTAACGTTAATTCGCCGTATGCACTTGCCGCAATAAAAGGTGGTTTTGATGCCTTTTCGCTTTCCAATAACCATACAAATGATCAGGGCTTGATTGGAATAAAAAGTAGCAAAGCATTTTTTGATAGTCAACGTAGTAATGGTGTATACAGTGCAGGGATAAAAAAAACCGAAGAATTAAGCTATGATGTAATTACAACACAAGGTTGGACTGTATTATTTGTTGCAATTACAGAAATTGTAAACTCACGTGAACATTTAGACACCTTTGATGTTTATTCACCAACAAAAAAGCGCAGAGAAGAGCTAAAAAATGATTTATTAAAGCTTCAATCGAATAATCCCCATGATATTTTTGTGTTGAGCGTTCATGTAGCAGATCCAGAATATGATATACGAGTAAGCGAAAATAGGCGAGAGTGGTTTTATGAATTATTAGCTTCTGGAGTTGATATAGTATGGGGTAATCATCCACATGTAACAAAAGAATGGGAATTAATAAAATCTGATAAAGGGGATAAACTTATTATGTATTCAATAGGTAATACCATATCAGGACAAAACTACCATCCAAACTATGAAGATCCTTTGCACCCATTCGAAGATACAGGAACAAGTATTTTTTTGCACCTTGACGTAAGAGAGCAAGGAAACAAAAGTACTCACTTTGAAGGTACGGAAGTTGGCGATGTTATATTATCAATGAGTATAGACACAACGATAATTGTAACGCATAAAGATGAAAATAAAAATATGCTTATAAAGAAACTCACCCCGGAGTTCATTTCACAGCAAAACAAACAAAACCGTGACTATTATCGGGTGAGATTACAAGATATGGAAAAAATAACAGGGAAAACAATATGGCAATAGATTATAAAGAACTACCCGTGTACGAGCAAAAACAGCTCATTTTAAATGCATTAGAGCATAATCAAGCTGTAGTTGTACAAAGCCCTACAGGCTCAGGTAAAACAACGCAGATACCAATTATTTTGCATGAGGCGGGATTTTCAAATACTGGTATGATAGCCGTTACTCAACCTAGACGAATTGCTGCTCTTTCTGTAAGCGAGTTTATAGCAAAACAGCTTAACACAAGTTATCCAGGGCTTGTTGGCTATAAAATGCGCTTTGAGGATAAAACAGACCATACGACGAAAATAAAAATTATGACCGACGGTATACTTTTACAAGAAATGAAGCTTGACCCGTGGCTTTCAAAGTATTCTGTAATAATGGTTGACGAAGCTCATGAGCGAAGTCTTAATATTGACTTTGTGCTAGGCTTATTAAAGCGTGTTTTACAAGAAAGAAGTGACTTTAAAGTAATTGTATCCTCTGCTACAATGAATGCAGAAGTTTTCTCAGAATACTTTGGAAACTGCCCAATTGTAAATATAGATACTATTACCTATCCTGTTACAACAATTTACGATCCCCCAAAGGGTAAAACTACTACAGCAAGCCTAGCAGCTCAAGACGAGCTTTTAGAAAAAATTGAAAATACCATTGAAAGAGTTTTAGCAAATAAGGTTGATGGTGATATTCTCTGTTTTTTACCCGGTGAAAAAATTATTAAAGATTGTATGCAGCGGCTTAATCGATCTAATTTTTCACGCAGACTACACATAATTCCATTGTATGGTCGATTAGCAAAAGAAGAGCAAGAAAGAGTGTTTGAAAAAGCTCCTTTTGGAAAAAAGAAAGTTATTATTTCCACAAATATTGCAGAAACAAGTATAACAATACACGGTATTACAACGGTAATAGATACAGGACTAGCAAAACTGAATTACTATAATCCACGCACCTTTACATCGAGCTTAAATGAAACAGAGGTTTCAAAGGCATCATGTAACCAACGTAAGGGAAGGGCGGGTAGAACCCAGCCTGGTACTTGTTATCGATTGTATCAAAGAAAAAACTTTGAAGCTCGCACATTGTATACACTAGAAGAAATTTATAGAACTGATCTTTGCGAAGTTGTATTACGAATGGCAGAGCTTGGTATAAGTGAGTTTGAAAAGTTTGACTTCATAGCTCCTCCTGGGCAAGAAGGTATAATTGGCGGTATAGAAACGCTAGAAATGCTTGGTGCCTTAAATAGCGATAGAACGCTAACCGCTATAGGTAAATATATGATTGCCTTTCCGTTGTCCCCAAGAGAAAGTCGGATAATTGTTGAATCAATTATGATGTACCCTGATGTAATGGATGAAGTTTTAACGGCAGTTGCTTTTTTATCAACAAACTCACCTTTTATTCTTCCACCAGGGGAGGAAATGAATGCTCGGCGAGCTCATCATACCTTTAGAGATATGTATGGAGATTTTGTAACCTACACAAAAATATTCAAAGCCTATGTTGATGCTAAAGATAAATCTGCCTTTTGCAAAAAAAATTATTTTGATGAAAGAATCCTATATGAAATATGTAACATAAAAGAGCAACTTTCACAAATTGTTAGTAGTCTTGGGCTTCCTATAATTGGTGGTGGAAGCATGGAAGATTATTTAACCTGTGTTGCAAGTGGAATGGTTCAGTTTATTTGTGTTCGTGAAAAAAGGGAAGTGTACCGAAGTTTAACTGCAGAACACATTCAGATACATCCTGGATCAAGTATGTTTAAAGCAGACCCTTTATATATTGTTGCAGGGGAAATTGTTCGAACATCCCGAATGTTTGCAATGTCGGTTTCACCTTTAACAAAGGCAATTCTTTCTAGAATAGATGGTACCATTGAAACTCGACTTGTTTCAGGAAATGGTAAGAAAGGTAAAAAAGCCGATAGACTAGTTAAAGGTGATCGGGATGCTAAAAAGATTCAAAGTGCTGAAAAACAAGACGCAAATATAATAAAACTTGGTGGTATTGACTTCAAGATTAAAACCATTAAGGGTAAAAAATATGTAATGTTACCTTTAGAGCTTTTGCATACAGCAAATTTATCGGATGAAAAGCCTGAAAGACTTGTACAAGCGGGAAAGTTGCGTGTAAAAGTTTCAATAGGCGAATACTCTCTCTTACAAGGCGAAAAACTTTCGCTCGTTTTGCTTTTGGCAAAAGAGCTCGACCTCTACCCAATGCAAGAATCAAACTGGAAGAGGCAGCTAAACGTAAGCTTTGTTGAGCAAGGCGATGTGCTTATATCATCACTTAAGTGGATTTTACGCACTGTTGTTGCGAAACAAAAGAGTAAAGAACTCGGCTTTGTGGGGCTCTTTACCGACGGTCGCGGTAACTATTGGTATTCAGTTTCCAGAGGATTTACAACCTCACTTAATGAAAGCTTATCCAGTTTAGAAAGCCTCATTGACGAATGCGCAGATAGTGCAACAGAAGAGCAAATAGATATAATTAATAGCGTTTATAGGAAGTTAAGTAATTTGTATCAGTGAGATAATTACTAGTTACGAGTTACTAATGTAGCGGGCTTGGATAGTTACTAGGTACGAATTACAAGTTACTAATGTAGCGGGCTTAGATAGGTACGAATTACAAGATACTAATTACGAATGTGGTTGGTAGAGATATTGGGGGATAAAAACCACAGATTACACAGATTAATGGGATTACGTTTTGTGGAACTTTGAAAGTTTTTTTGTGTGCTGAGTGAGGTCTTTGTTATATTGTTAGCATTAATTTTTGTTTTTGGCTGAAAAAATAAAATCTGTGTAATCTGTGTGCATAATTATTGACAAATATATGTTATAAGGTGTACACTTAAAATATAGGATAGATATTACTATGATTTTTGAGTGGGATGAAGAAAAAAATAGAATAAATCAAAAGAGACACGATGGAATTTCTTTTGAAATGGCTACACATATTTTTGCAGACCCAAACTTGTTAATTGTACCTGACCCAAATGTTAATGAAGATAGATGGAATGCAATTGGTTTGGTAGAAAAAGTACTTTTTGCAGTTTATACAGAAAGAGATAATGATACTATCAGAATTATTTCTGCAAGAAAAGCGACTAAGGAGGAAATTAATGGCTATAAAAACCATGACTTTAGACGAAGTTAAAAA
>CAYJOZ010000155.1:0-4514 GCA_964371925.1 uncultured Treponemataceae bacterium
ATTCGTCCTATAACGTGTACATTTTGATCAATTCTCATTACATTCCCCCAAAACCGAGTGCGTTAGAAATAATCATCGCAAATATCATACCAATAATCATACTTAAAGGCAGTGAAAATCCCTCTAGACTTTTTACTTTATATCGTTTTACTAGCTTCTCACAAACAAACATAATCAAAGCAGAAACTGCCATTACAGCAAGAGAGAGCCAACCTTCACGAACATCTAATCTCCAGTCAATAATAGGTGTGCCTAAGAAGGTACAAATCATACCCATAAACATGGAAGCAACTACAAGCCGTCCCCATTTATTATCTTTTTGTTGCATATTTTTAATACCACTGGTATATTTTTTTAAGAAAAAAATGTTAAACAATGGACCTGAAAGAATACAAAGCGTCATTACCATTGCAATAGAAACAAAAATTTCTGGAGTGAGATAATCTAATAATAATGCGGGAATATTAGCGGCACTTGCAGCTGCATCTGCGGCAATAAGTTCGTATTGAACAGCCCCTACAACAGAAAGGCGAATCCAAGAAAGAGGAACACCTAAGCCTCCTGCCATTGTTACAAGTCCTAATAGAATTGCAACAGAAGGTACTATCGTAAATATACAACTAGACCGAATAACAGAAACTATTGTTTTTTTATCTATACCTGCAACTATAGCGGCACGGTATGAATTGACCATAAAGAAAACAGAAACTACAATAATAAAAAGAGCAACAAAACCACCAAGCAGATACATAAAAGGTGAGTTTGCAATACTCGCCATGTTAGTTGCATTCATATACAACTCCTATAAAAAGTCCGCGTTAGCGGCGCGTCATGGAGGACACGAATTCGCAGTTTTGAAAGCAACGCTTTCGAAACTGCAAATGATAAAATAACACGGCAGTTATTTTATCATTCCTCCTATTTTTACTCTCTAAAAGTATTTTTTCAATTAATTTCGTTCTTTTAGTATACCACAATTTTAAATTCAATGATATACTAAAAGAACGAAAAGTTTATTTACAAATTTAAAATTATTGGAGGTAGACATGAAACATCCTATATCAACACCAAATGCTCCAAATGCTATTGGCCCATACTCTCAAGGGGTACACACATCTTCCCTGATTTTTACATCGGGACAACTCCCTGTTGATCCAAAAACTGAATCGTTTGCAGGAGATTCAATTCAAGAGCAAACAAGGCAATCCTTGAAAAATGTCCAAGCTGTGCTTGAAGCGGCAGGAAGTTCACTTGATAATATTATCAAAACTACAGTATTTTTAAGTGATATGAATAATTTTGGTGGTATGAATGAAGTATACGCAGGTTTTTTTACTGAAGGGAAATTCCCTGCTCGCTCATGTGTCGAAGTAGCTAGACTACCGAAAGATGCTCTTGTAGAAATAGAAGCAATTGCAACAAAATAGTGTCAGATAGTTCAGAACTCAATACTCCTACCACTTGGTCTCGTCACATATTTTTAACAGGCCAAAGTGGTGTGGGGAAATCTTATCTTATACAAAATGTAATACTAGACTTGCAAAAGGATATCTTAGTAGGAGGATTTGCGACGCAGTTTGAAGTGTTCTCAGCAAATGAAAAAACTCTGTATTTATCATCGGTATCCACAAAAAGCTTTTCGCATAAGAAGAAACCTGTAATGAAATGGCAATCTGGAAGCATTAGCATTCATGAAGACATATTCGAGTCCTATGGGGTGAATTTACTGCAAAATGCAAAAAAAACACATCTTATTATTATGGACGAACTTGGGCGCTTCGAAGAAAACTGTGAGCTTTTTAAGAGCGAAGTATTCAGATGTCTTGACGGAACAATCCCCATTTTGGGTGTGATTAGAACATTAGAGCATGCAACATGGCTAGACGATGTAAAGAGTCACCCAAATGTCACTGTCTTACAGGTAAATAAAGAAAATTTAACAGTGATTGAAAAAGCGTTGAGGGAAAGATTTCTTCGATAGATTTAACTATAAGCAAAAGAATTGTAGGGCATTATTGTAATAAGCCCTACAGCTACGAAATGCACCAGGGGTTGTAGGGGCCGCGTAGCGGTTCGCGTCTGCAGGGGTTTGCTCGCGGCAAACCCGCAGATGCGAATGAAGCCGAAGGCGTAACCCCGCAAAGCCCGACCCACATTGAAGGGTGCGGATTCTATATCCGCCCATACAATGTGGGTGGTGCCCATATTACATAGATACAAGAGCAAATTTAAATACGAATAGAATTGCAATAATTGTAACTACAATGTCTTTCTTAGTAAATTTACCAGTAAATACTGTGATAAGCACATAAGAGATTGCACCAATACCAATACCGCTTGCGATAGAGTAGGTAAAAGGCATCATAAATAATGTTAAGAAAGCAGGAACAGATGAACGAACATCAGACATATCTACTTTTGCAAAACCTCTCATCATTAATACACCAACCCAAATTAATGCTGGAGCAGTAGCGCATCCAGGAATAATACTTGCAATTGGACTAATAAACAAACAAAGTAGCAAACAAATCGCTGTTACAAGGCTTGTAAGACCAGTTCTACCACCTGCTGCAACACCAGCTGCTGATTCAACGAATGTTGTACAGGTAGATGTACCAAGCACAGCTCCTGAAACAGTTGCTACTGAGTCACATAGCATAGCTTTGTCAACATCTTGAGGATCACCATTTGCATCTAGCATATTAGCTTGAGATGCAGTACCGTATAGAGTTCCGATTGTGTCAAACATATCTACTAAACAGAATGTGATAATTAAAATAACAACACTGAAAATACCACCCAAGAATTCTGCAGTAAACGCATTTGTCCATGATTCAGGGTTAAAGATAGCTGCAACACCAACTGTTGAAAAATCTTTAAATGATTGAGAAATATTTCCCATGTCAAATACTGGTGTAGCACCTGTAAAGATATAAAATAAAACTGTAGATGCAAAAATACCTATAATTACATCACCTTTTACTTTTAATTTAGCAAGGATGGCTATAATAATAAACCCTGTCAAACCTACTAATGCAGGAGCAACTTGTGTTATCCAATCTCCATCTTTGATGTTTACAAATTGAACAAATGTAAACATATTGTCTTGAATAATTCCTGCATTTTTGAAACCTATGAGTGCAATAAACATACCAATACCTGCAGGAATTGATTTTTTCAAGCAATCAGGCATAGCTTTTGCAACATACTCTCTTGCCCCTGTAAGAGACAACACCAAAAATACCAACCCAGAAATAAAGATTATTACAATACCAGCTTGATAGCCATCAAGTACATCAGCACCACCAAAATATGCTCCAGCTACAAAGACTGTGCAGAAAAAAGAGTTTAAGCCCATACCACAAGCTTGAGCAAAAGGAAGATTTGCATAAAATGCCATCAACAAGGTACCAATTACTGCTGCAAGTATTGATGCAATAAATACTGCATTCCAGATTTGCCCTAAAATAGTGGCATCTGCACCTGCACCAACTAGCCAACCATTAGCACCACCTGCTGCTACTTGAGACGGATTGACAAATATAATGTATGCCAATGCGAAGAACGTTGTAATACCGGCCACAATTTCCGTTTTAACGGTTGTACCACGTTCTTGAAGTTTAAAGAGTTTTTCCATACTGCCTCCAATAAAATTAATGTACTTTAATTTTATCACAGCATTTATAGGGGCGCAAGTAGTATTTTTATGTTTTTTTATTGCAAAGCGAATGCGGCTAGCTTAATACGGTAAAAAACCAGTTAAAAGTTCTTCAAGTTTTTCTGAATTTCTATAGTGTAATAATACTGTTGCAATACGATTACCTTTTCGACTTAGTAATATGGTTTGATAGACAGTTGAGCCTTCGATATTTATCGTAGCTGTTAAATCCAAATAATAAGAACTTCCTATTAACCGGACTGAACTTTCATTTATACTAATATCTCGTCCATGAGTCGATGTAAGTTCTTGTTTGAGTATATCAATATACTGCTCTACTGTTAAATCATCTGCAAAAATTTTTTCACTTAAAACCTCAAGACTTGTTGCCCCGTCGCCAGATTTTGCGATAACTTCATAAACAATTTGCATTTTTGAATAATCATCTATTTCTGCATTCGGTCCATCAAAATACAGAGATTGCGTTGCATTTATTTCACTAAGAGATTTTTCCGAGGTAATAATCATACTTTGTGTAGGGCGATATCTAAACCCAAACCATTCGCTAGCAAACTCTAAACCATTCCAATTGCCTTGTGAATAATAAATTTCTTGTTCAATGAGCTCAAGGGGGTCAGTTGTATCTTCAGGAGATTCAGTTGAGGACTGTTCTTCAGAAAGTGATGCACATGAAACTGCTAAAAAAAGAAGAGAAAAGAGAAAAATGAACACGCAATATCTTTTATCCATTAATAACCTCGCAAGCTAGGTAAATTATCATTCATCTTACGTCTTTTGTCAACCTTTTTATATACGCCTTTTTATATACGCATTACAAAGCAAAGATTCCAAAAAC
>CAYJOZ010000156.1:0-4497 GCA_964371925.1 uncultured Treponemataceae bacterium
AAATGTAGGGTATATACCAATAGTAACATCCCCTCCAGTACCTGTTGTTTCTTTTTTGTCAACGCTTCCATCTGCTAAACCTGTTGTTGTTGACTTTGATTCTGTTGATGTTAGCTGTAAGTCATGGTTAATAACGAGTGGAATAGAAAAGTCTATGTCATTACCAATTTTTGTTGCATATGTAAGAATGTGTTGCCAGTTAGCAGTAATAGTTGAATTTTTTGTTTCTGTTTCAGTTTCTGTTACGCCTGGAACTGAAGTTTTTGCAGTGCTACTGGTGTACGTATCAGTTGCAGTATTTCTAACAATTCTATAGCTAAAGCCCATGTCTTCTAAGCCGAGAGCAAGTGTTATATCAAACGGAGAAGAAAACGTTGTAGTTGTCGATGTACCCCATGTAACATTCATGGCATCTTGTAAATCAAACATAGCGATTCCACCAATGTACATTGTAGGTGATAGCCTATACCCACTTGAAAGCACTGCATAGTCATCATACCATACAGAACTAAAGCTTTCTTCTTGCGTATAAATGTCTGATGCAGAAATAGTATCGCTATAACTTTGAAACATGTCTAATGTTGCATCTGAGCGGCTTGATGTTAAAGCATCCTCTACTTGAGAAGGCATCGTGGTTGTAATTTGTGTAAATGCACTTGTTGTTATTGCAAGTAGTGCAAGTATTGTAATTATTTTTTTCATATATTCTCCAATTACGTGTTTAATGTTCTAATTATACAATTAGAAGGTGTATGTAAGCTGTATGGTTAGCGCTTCATTTATAAGGTCTGTATATGGCTGAAATGTCATGTCCTCAATTGCAGTAGAAAACGCTACATCAAGTATGAAGTTTTCTGAAAATGTAAAACCAAATCCAGCTGTAAAGTCAAAAGTTGAAGAAGGTGCATAATTTAGTGTATCTGCAGCTCCCGCAGTTGCAACATCCTTAAATTCCCACTCTAATATGTACGTTGCTCCCATTCTAAGCTCAAAGTGTTCAACTGGTGCATATACAAGCCCTATGGGTAATATTAACATAGGCTCAGTTGTAATTGTTTTTACAGCAGGTATTACTGGTGCTGCTGCAACACCATCGGTAATAGTTTCTTGCTCTTTACCAATGTCATTAATTAAAACATTAAGTAAAAATGTGGGTTGTGACGCAAAGGTAAGCTGTTCATTTGCATCCCATTCGAACTTTACCGCACCTCCAGCAAGGAAGTCCATCAAAGCCGTATCTTTATTTGCCTCCCGTGTAATAGTTGTAGTGTCAGTTTTTGTGTCAATTAGACCAGATTCACTGTACACAGAAAAAAGAGCAGCAGCAAAAAATGAAGCTGACTTTGCAACGTCATTCTCTAAAGGTACTTCTATGCTTGGTGTAAGACCTACTACAATATTGCTGTTCGTTACTTTATACGATGTGCCATTGCCCCCTGCCGTAACGTCACCTTCTTCAGTTGTTGCATTTTTACTTATATTAACAAGTAATGGAAGTGAAAATCTAACCCCAGAATCAAATGTTGTTCCATAAGTTAGGGTATGTTGCCAATCTGAGTTTTCAAGTGTCGTAGTTAGGTTTGCTGCCTTTGTAATAGTATCAGTACCTTCTCGGTTTACAGTGTATTGAAAGCCACTGTTTTCTGTACCTAATACAAGTGAAAAAGTAAATGGTGTTCCCCATGTTGTAACATTTGTTGTAGTATTTATTGAGTCAGCCAGGTCAAAGTCACCATAAACACCCAAATTCATAGTGGGGGTTAGTTCAAATGCTGTTGCAAAAAAAGGCATGTGTGTATCATGATACCCAATTGTTGCAAAAGACTCTTCTAATGTGTAGATGTCTACTGCATTGATGTTATCCGAATAGCTTTCAAACATTCCATTTGTAGCTATCCTTTCTACTGATTGTTGTTGTGCAAAAATATTTGCTCCTATACACAAAGCAATCAAAAATCCAATAAAAACTTTTTTCATTTGTCCTCCAAAAAAAATCTTTTTTAAACAATGACACTTTATTGTAAAATTGTCAATAGGCTAATTCTCACAAACATAAAAAATTAGTTAGCACCATTTTTTATAAATATAGACTAACTTCGTTTAAGAAGGTATACTAAAACTAGACAAAAAAATACTAGGAGTGTACCAATGAATTGTCAAAACAAAAATCCTTGTCCTTGTCCAAATACGGCTTGTGATAATCATGGGGTGTGTTGTAATTGTGTTGCACGTCACAGGGAAGCAGGTAATCTACCTTTTTGCTTGCGTGAATTAGCAGAACATAAAAAGTAGGTTTGCTTAAGGGGATTGTCTAAGTTTAGCACAATCCTCTTTAAATTATGAAAATAATATTTCTTCTAAATCTATATTTTCTGTCAGATCTGTTATATCTACACAGTTGCCACTTCTTAAGTAGTATAACATACAAGAAACATCTTCTTTTTCTTTTCCAAAAATCTTTTGAACAGCCCGCCTGTATGCAGCCAACTGTGGAACGTGATGCATTGGATCTTCAATGGAATCCGTTTTGTAATCAATTATCACAAGTTTACCATCACTTCTTTCGTAAACTAAATCTATTTGCCCTTTTATAAAAATTGACTTATCGTCACTCTTTTTAATCAGGAGCATAAAATTATGCTCGCATTGTTGCCAATCTGCATTTAAAGCTTCTTGTCCAATAGGTGAATTTGAAAAATTATGTGTCATGGTTTCCGCTATAGAACAAACAATATCTAATTCATTTTTATTTAAAGTACTCGTAATGGATACAGGAATTTCAGGTGATTTTTTTGTAAATAGACTTTCTGCATATGCGTGCGCTATCGTACCAAAATGCGAATAATCAAAACTATCCTTTGCTTTTGTTGAAATAATATCGTCAAGCTCCTTAATGTTGTTTTCCCCATTATCTCTATTATCTACTTCGATGTTTTCAAAATTTGTTGCTTGTGTGAGATGCGAAGGGCTTCTGTAAGGGCTTTCAAGTGTATCAGTTTCAATTACGGTAGCTTTTTTAAATAGGGGTAAAAGCCTTTGCTGGGTGCTTTGTACGCTTGCTTTCTGTCGCCTTGTATCAGCATTATGAAGATCATCACGTGTTTTTCTTTCGATTTTTTCAATGCTAAATGGTGATGTATCTTCATCATATTGAGCAATAATGGGAAGTAAAAAGCCAAATAATGTATCATTCTGTATGCAATATGTTGGATTCACTTGGCTGTTATTTTTTTCTTTTTGCTTACTTTCGCTTTTTTTTGCAAATAATGCTCGCAAAATGGTATAGCAATTTTTTTCCACATCTTTCGAAACTTGAGCCGCATCAGAATCAATGTCAAAGCCTTCAGCAAGTAGCTGTGATTTAAGGTCTTTATTAACAGAGTAGGAACCGGTTATATAGAGCTCATTTTCTGCTCTAGTCATTGCAACATATAAAACACGTCTTAGTTCAGCTTCGGACATTTGATTTTCGATAATCTTTGAACAATTAAAAAAATAATTTTTTTGACAATTGGCTATGCTGGATAATGGTGGAAAATTCAAACTTGGTCCATATGTCTTGTCAATAAAGACTTTGTTTTCATTTGTAGTATTTCGACCTTGCGTTGAAACATTTGCAATGAATACAATAGGAAACTCCAAGCCCTTGCTTTTATGAATACTCATAAGTTGTACGGCACCTTTCCGTTCAAGAGGGATATTCATATCTTCAAGCTTTTCGTCATTTTTTTCAAGATCATACAAGTAATCAATAAAATGTGAAAGATTTTTTCCTTCTAAATCAATTTCTTGTGCGATATGAAAAAGAAAGTCATAGAATTCAGAAAACAATGTTACATCGTAATTCCACATTGTTTCATACCGGTACCCGTCAATATACCAAAGTTCTTTTACAATTTCGGTGCATGTTATGTTACGTAATTTTGATCGTAACGCTTCATATCGATTGAGAACTCTCATGTATCGCTCTTTTGCTTTTCCTTGTAAGCTATCTGCTGCTTCTGCACACAACAGAGAAGAATTATTAGTCGAGTTGCAATCATGCATTAAGCAGCTTACCGTTTCTTGTTGGCTTAAACGCACAAAGGGTGAGCGAAGTAAAGATGAAAAAGATATTACATCTTTAGGATATATTAAGAGTCGTACAAAGGATAGTATATCGTTTACTGGTGCATCGCCAAAAAAGTTTGTAATATTTTCAGCTACATATGGTATACCGAGTCTTCGTAAATGCTTTTCATAAAGAAACTGTTTTGAGTATGAGCGAAACAGTATAGCAAAATCTTTTGGCTCACGCCCTTCGTTGCTACAAAGGTGTGCAATTTTTTCTGCGGTAAATACAGCAATGTTCTCAGCCTCTACAATATTTTCAGCTGATTGTATCTCGCCTGCAGGGTCGCTATCAGTACCGCTTTCATTTGTTTCCTGTTCGACTTTTGTTGTGTCTAAGAGGCAAATATGTACTCTTTTTCTTTCAATTTCTTTTACATCACCGCT
>CAYJOZ010000157.1:0-4479 GCA_964371925.1 uncultured Treponemataceae bacterium
CTTCGTTAGCACCGAAAATACCTACAACACCTTGTGTAATGTAGTTTTCTGCAATTGCTTGACTTTTTGCAGCATCACCTTCACCATATTGTGTTTCTAAAATAGAGAAGCCTGTTCCTTCAAATGCAGCTCTAAAGCCTTTTTCACGAGCTACTGTAGAAGCTGTTGCAGCATTAACGTTTACAATACCAATTGAACCACGTGTTACACCATTTGCATTTAATTCTGCAATCATTTCTTTACCAGCTGTTGTTCCAGCTGCTTCATTGTTTGTAGAAAAAGTTGCTTCTGCTGTTACATTTGCAGGAGAGTCAACATAAACAATAATAATGTCTTGTCCCATTGCTTCTCTTAATGCACCTGAAATAGCATCAGGACCATTTGCAGCTACGATAATTGCATCATAACCACCAGCAATTGCATTGTTAACACTTTCGATTTGTAATGCATCGTCTTTTACGTTTGGCGCCATAAATTCAACAGAAACACCAAGTTCGTCTGCAGCTTTTTGAGCTCCTTCGTTCAATGTTACCCAGTGTTGGTCGATAGAATCCATAGTTATTAACGCAATTTTTTGCGAACCATCATCTTTTGCTCCGCCGGCAAAAACACTTGTTACTAAGCATAGGCTAAGTAAAACTAACATAACTTTTTTCATTTTATTCCTCCAAATGAAATTGAAAAATATATATGATTAGGAAGATATTATATTCTTCCTATGCATATTCATTATTTTTTTGAATCAGAACTTCTCTTAAAAAGACCTTTTCTAAAAATCACATCCAATAAAACAGCAAATACTACAATTACTCCAATTACAATACGTTGTATACCTACTGGAGCACTAATCATGCTTAAACCATTTTCAAGTGTTTGCCATACTGCAGCACCAGCAAACGTTCCCAATAAAAGACCTGTTCCACCAAGAGGCGAAATACCACCGATAACACCTGCGGCTACACCGTACATTTCGTAGCTGTTTCCTGCTTCCATATTTCCCATACCAGCTTGTGCACAAAGAATAATTCCAACAACACATGCACAAAAAGCACTAACCAAATATGTTTTAGTTGTTGTTGCAACAACATTCACACCCGAAAGTTTTGCTGCTTCAACATTAGACCCAATCGCATAAATATGGCGTCCAGTTCGTGTTTTTGATAACAAGAAAAAGAATGCTAAAAATATCACAACTGAAATCCAAAAGGTGTTGTATATGCCAAACGTTTTTGAATAATAGAAAAAGTTTTGCACAGCTTCAGCAGACTCTTTCCCAATACCCGTTGCAATAGCATTTGTGTTTCTATTTCCATTGACCATGTACGCTGTTCCACGTGCTACGAACATTGTTCCAAGAGTTGCAATAAATGGTGGCAGCTGAAACTTTCCAACTAAAATACCATTAACAAGCCCTACAATCAAACAAGCTCCCAGTGTAATTGCCATAGCAAGAATCGGAGTCATACCACCTGACATTAACGTTCCCGAAATCATTGCACTCATACCAACTACAGACCCTATAGAAAGGTCGATGTTTCCAGTAATAAGAACATAACTTTGTCCTATACCAATTAACAAATATTTTGACATTGATCGAAGCAAGTTAATTACATTTATAAGCGAAAAAACTTGTGGATTAATTAACCCAAAAGCAACATAAATTACAACAAGCCCCGCAAAAGCTGTTAGAGCAGCACCCATTCCTCGAACGGAAAGCAAGCTTCTCAAGTGATTTTCTTTTTTCATTATTTTATACTCCTACTTTTTCTTCAACAAACTTATTTTCAAATTGTGTTGCAAGCGTTAAAATTTCATTTTGACTAGTTTCGCGAGCCATAACTTCGCCTGTTATTTTACCATCACACATGACCAAAATGCGGTCAGAAATTCCCATTACTTCAGGCAATTCAGACGATACAATAATCACTGCAATGCCTTGCTCTTTTAAAGAATTAATCAAATTATATATTTCGACTTTAGCAGCAACATCAATTCCACGAGTTGGCTCATCAAAAATAATAACACGTGAATTCCGTGCAAGCCATTTTCCAACTACAACTTTTTGCTGGTTACCACCGGAAAGATTTGCTGCATCAATTTCAACGTGAGGAGTTTTTATTTTCAAGTTTTCCACAGCTTCTTGACACATAGAGTCTTCTTTTTGTGTACTT
This sequence comes from uncultured Treponemataceae bacterium, assembly GCA_964371925.1. Lineage (GTDB taxonomy): Bacteria > Spirochaetota > Spirochaetia > Treponematales > Treponemataceae > CAYJFX01. The sequence continues at coordinate 2,172 of CAYJOZ010000157.1, forward strand.
ACAACTCCAAATTTATTGCATAACAAATCAAGGTTAGGAAGAGCAATATTGTGCCTAATACTTAACTTTGTACAAAGCCCATCTTTTTTTCTATCTTCTGGCGCAAGAATTACCCCATGCTGAATGGCATCAAAGGGACAGTCAATTTTTATTTCGCTTTCGTCTAAAATAAAGCTTCCGCTTTCCTTTTTATCAATGCCAAAAATTGCTCTTGTTGTTTCTGTTCGTCCAGCACCCATGAGCCCTGCAAAACCAAGCACTTCGCCCTCGTATGCAGCAAAATTAATATCGCGCACCATGCGCCCTGCATTAAGATTTTTAACTTCAAAAACTTTTTTTCCTTTATGGCAATCGGTTCTTGGAAATTGCTCTTTAATTTCGCGCCCTACCATATTTGCAATAATTTCAGGCATTGAGGTGTCTTTAAAGTTTGTTGTATTTATGTATTGTCCGTCACGCATAATGGTAACTCTGTCTACAATATGTTGAAGCTCTTCTAATCGATGCGAAATATACACAATTCCACATCCGTTATCTTTAAGCTGTCTAATTATAGTGAATAATTCATCTATTTCTTTTGCTGTAAGAGCCGATGTTGGCTCATCCATTATAAGAATCTTGGCATTTGTAGATAAAGCTTTTGCAATTTCAACCATTTGCTGCTTTGAAACTGGTAAATCACCTACTACATGATTTGGGTCTAAATCAATTTTAAGTGAATCTAGAATTTTTTGAGCTTCTTTTTTCATTTTTGAGTCTGAAAGCACAAACCCATTTGTTTCTTCACGACCTAAAAAAATATTCTCTGCTACGGTAAGGTGCTTACACATGTTTAATTCTTGATGAATAATAGAAACACCTATTTCTTGAGCTGATTTTGGAGTTAAATCTTTATAAGATTTTCCAAAAATTCTCATTTCTCCGCTATCACGAGTATATACACCACTCAAGATCTTCATAAGTGTAGACTTTCCAGCTCCATTTTCACCAAGCAAAGCCATTACTTCCCCTGCTCGTAGTTCAAATTTCACATCTCTTAGCGCCATAACTCCGGGAAAACTCTTGTTAATGTTCTCCATAAAAACTATGTTTTCGTTCATTATTTTTACTCTGCTTTTATTTAATATATATGTAGTATAAAAGGACTTTTGGTGTAATACAATGCGGGATTTTTACTTTTTTTATTGTTTTTTTACTTTTTACTGTCTCTTCTTTAGCTTTATTGTTTTTTTACAAACAAGAATCTTTACCTGTTTAACGCATACGTATAGATACAAAACAGGGTTTATTTCCTTTTACTTCTTGCACACAAACATTGTTTATGCTAAAATCGTAGAACTTTATATACCCTCTTTCAAAAATCAAAAAAAAGACAGAGACAACGGAAACAAATTACTCCATATACTCATATATGATTAAAAGAGCAAAAAGGAAAACATTCCCTACCTATCAAAAAAACACTTAGGAGATATTTATGAAAAAAATTATTATTGCTATGGTATTAATCACAGTAGTTCTCGCAGGAGCATTTACCGTCGAGATAGATATCCAAGCAGGCGCTGCTTTTCCAGTATTTAATGGTAAAACAGGCGATTATGAGTATAGCTGGGATACAGCTGCCGCTGATGGTAGTAGTATAGAGCCAGGATCAGATGATTGGTCTACGATGGAAGGCACTTCCTTTAACACAACAGCTGTATTCGGATTCGGATGGGACACTAAACCATTTGCCTCTCTTCGAGCTGGTAATTATAGCAAAAAAGTAAATACTGTATCAGGTCCTTACCAAGCATTCCCTCTCAACGGCTTAAGCAATAAAACCTCTATCAATTTCAACCTAGGTTTAGATTTAGGCCTTCTTTTTACAATAGTTGAAAAAAATAGAATAAATTTACAGGCTGGGCCATACATAGGTATAGATTTTGGAGTTATAGAGAATACGTGGGTAAACAGCTTTGATGAAAATTGTAAGAGAACAACTACAATGTGGAAACCAAGCCTAGGTGGAGATATCCAGTTTAAGTTTTCTATTACAAACAGTTTATACTTAATAGCCGGGATGCAATTAGCTTTTTCTACAGTGTATGAGAAGGCAAAGGTTGACGTGGTGTTTTCACATGGAAATATAGAGAACTTAGAGACTCGGTCTATTAACCTAACAACAATAGGCGTGACAACAATTCCTAAAGTAGCTCTCGGCTACAAATTGTAATAAAAAAAAGCCTTTCTGTGTTTATAGAAAGGCTTTTATTTTCTTCCCAACACACGTCTTGTCAACAAGAGCTGTTTGTGCTAAACTATTTGTATA
>CAYJOZ010000158.1:0-4444 GCA_964371925.1 uncultured Treponemataceae bacterium
TTCAATTACATAATCGTACACTAGAAATGGCTACAGTAATCTCTAGGCAAGGTTCTATACATGAATCTGTTTTTGATTCTATGAACGCTTTTTGTAAAAAGATGTGTGATAAGCCGTTAGTTCCAAAGGATCCTATTTATGGAGGAAATAACTGGTATTACGCGTATGGAAAATTTGATGAACAAGATATACTTGAAGATAGCAAGCTCTTAGCGGAAGTATCAGAAAAGAATACGGTGCGCCCTTTTATGGTTCTTGATGATGGATGGCAAGTCGGAAAAACAGCAGAATCTTTAAAAACTGACACGCCTTGGCAACCAAACTTAGAAAAATTTCCAGATATTAAAAATACTGCAAAGAAAATGAAAGAAATTGGGGTACGTCCTGGCATATGGTATAGACCTCTATTAACAAATTATACGGTTGACCCAAACCTATGCTTAAACACTATCCATGAGATCGGAAAAACAGTCCCAGCCCCCATTCTTGACCCAAGTAAAAAAGAAGTTTTGGATATGATTACATCACACATGCAAAACTTTAGAGAATGGGGGTTTGAATTAGTAAAACATGATTTTACGACCTTTGATTGTATGGGTTTATGGGGGCAAAAGTTTAATTATACTATAACTCCAAACACATGGACATTTGCCGACAATACAAAAACCACAGCAGAAATTTATAAAAATCTTTATAAAACAATTCAAGAAGCAAGTGGTGATATGCTCGTAATTGGTTGCAACACTTTTTCACATCTGTCTGCAGGTTTCTTTGAAATTAATCGCACAGGAGATGACACAAGCGGCCTACAATGGGAACGAACCCGCAGAATGGGAGTCAACACATTAGCCTTTAGAATGTCTCAACATAATACATTTTATGCTGTAGATGCAGACTGTGTCGGAATCACAGAAAAGCTAGATTGGGATTTAAACAAGCAATGGTTAGATGTTTTAAGTAAAAGTGGAACACCTCTTTTTGTTTCTGCAGATTACAAAGTAATAACAGAGGAACAAAAAAAGGCTCTAAAAGAAGCTTTTTCGAGGGCATGTGAACCTCATAGTGTTTCAAAACCATTAGATTTTATGTCTACATCAATGCCTCAGCATTGGGTGTCAGATTTTGGAACAGATGCATATAATTTTACACAAAAAAATATACTGGAGCAATGTAGCGGTTACTTGGGATAACCGGCACTTTACATTAATAAGGATAAAACATGAAATGGAATGTTAGAATTATTTCCCATACACACTGGGATAGAGAATGGTACTTAAATAGCCCATATACTAATGAATGGTTAATACCTTTTTTTGATTCTCTTTTTACGATGTTAGAAAAGGAACCTGAGTATCAGTTTGTTTTAGATGGCCAACTTAGTATGATAGATGATTACTTTGATGAACTTCGAAAAAAAAATATTGCTGTTTATCAATATAAAAACTTAATCCGTAAATATGCAAAAGAAGGGCGTCTTTTCGTTGGGCCATATTATTTACAGCCCGACTGGCAACTAGTTAGCGATGAATCCTTGGTAAGAAACATTGTTATCGGGTCTAAAATGGCACAAGAGCTTGGAAAATGTATGAATGTTGGATGGATGCTTGATAATTTTGGTCAAATCTCCCAAACGGCACAATTACACAAAGAAGCTGGCTTAGAAGGAATCTTTGTGTGGCGCGGGGTAGAAATGGATCCTCACAATGTGAAATCTGAATTTATATGGGAAGCTCCTGATGGAACACAACTTCCCTGTGTTTACCTTTTGAATAGCTACAGAAATGTTATGCGTTTGGCAGAATTTTCTGATATCATGAAAAAGAGGGTTGATAGCGAAGTCGAAAAACTTAAACCTTTTATGGTTTCTTCAAATATCTTGATGATGAATGGATATGATCAAGAAATAGTTCCAGATGACATACAACCGTATATACGATCTGGTATATTAAATGATGAAGAGAAAGTAGTGACACAAAGTAATCCAGAAGAATACTTACAATGTGTTTTAGCTGAAAACCCTTCACTTCCTACTTTACATGGAGCTTTATACAGTGGTCGTTTTATATCTGTTTTTCCTGGTGTCATGTCAGCGAGAATGTACTTAAAACAACAAAATGATATAGCGCAAAAAACTATCGAAAAGTTTGCAGAACCCATAGCAACACTAGATTTTCTCTTGGGTAAAGGATATGATCAAACATTCTTTACAAATGCATGGAAAGTTCTTTTAAAAAATCATCCACACGACAGCATCTGCGGTGTTAGTATAGATGATGTGCATAGCGATATGGAAAGAAGAACAGACCTTTTCCATCAAATGCTTACACCACAAATTGAGAGTCACATACAATCTATAGCTGATTCAATCGACACATCTTCTCTTTCTGATGCCAACTATTTTGTTTATAATCCTTCTTTCTATAAAAGAAAGTCTATTGTCGAAATAGAGGGGAAAACACGCTTTGTTGAAACAGAAGGGATGGGGTATACATATGTCAACACAGATGAAACAGTAGAAAAAAAAGTATTCATTGATGACATGAAGATATATAACTCTTTAATTGAAATCACAATAAATGAAAATGGATCTTTTGATTTATTGGATAAAGAAACAAACAAGAGTCATACAGGACTTGGTGTTATCGAAGACTCAGGAGATGCTGGAGATGAGTATAACTATTCCTATCCAACAAAGGATACATATTTTCATTCTACAGACTTTAAGATTCTGGAACTTGAAAAAAGAGAAACAGATTTAATAGCTGAAATTACTCTTACATATGAAATGAATCTCCCTAAAGAGCTTTCAAAAGACAGGTCGTCACGGTCTACAGAAATGCTTTCCCTTCCCATAAAAACGACCTATACAGTAGAGGCAGAATCTAAGGCCGTTAAAATAAAAACAACACTGCTAAATACGGTGAAAGATCATATCATGCGCGTTTTATTCCCTTCTGACATTCAAGCTGAGCATACCTTTGCTGGTAGTCCCTTTGATGTAGTACAAAGACCTATTAAAATTGCTGACTATGATGAGAATGATATTCCTGAAAATGTTAGAAAGGTAATAGTTGGAGCAAGAGAGGCAAAGCCAAATACAATTTTCTTATGTAAAGATTTTGTTGACATTTCAGATTCAAAGCAAGGCTTATCTGTTTTTTCAAAAGGCTTGCCTGAATACACCGTATATCCAGAAAGAAATACTATAGCTTTAACACTTTTCCGTGCCGTTAATTGGATTGCGACAGAAATTAACACAAGAATTGGAGATGCTGGGCCTCTCATTTACACTCCAGAAGCAGAATGTTTGCGTGAAATGACTTTCGAGTATGCTGTTTATCCTCATGCAGGTAATTATGAAGCTGGTGAAGTAGTGAGAAAGGCAGACTCATTTAACACCGATCTATTAACATTTGTTACCGACAAGCATTCTGGGACACTGCCTCTTTCTAAAGCTTTCTTTGAAGTTATAGATCCTAGCAATAACATTAAAGTGACAGCATGCAAAAAAGCAGAGGATTCTAATGCAGTTTTAATACGAATGTACAATGCATCCCAAGAAGCGACAAAAGTTACCTTAAAAAGCTCTCAGAGCCTCATTAAGGCACAAATTTGTAACTTTTTGGAAGAAGTAAAAAACTCTATTCCTGTGCAAAACAATACAGTTTGCTTTGACATAAAAGCAAAGCAAATTGTAACTCTTCTTCTTACTGTTAATATTGAAGCAAACACAACAACGCATCAAAAAAGTATTACAGATATCTTTGAGCTACCAACCAAAAGAAACCTTTTTGTTGGATATAAAACAGCCGAGTTAGTTACAAAAGAAGATGTCACAAGTGAAGAGAAAAGAAGTGAGTCTCTAAAGGATCGCATAAATGAAGATTTATGGCGGCGCACAGCACTGGAGGCAAGGCTTTCTGCTATACTCACACAACGTCGACTTGATGAAACAATAATTAGAGATTTGGGTCTCAAATTAAATGAGGCACGTGTAAAACGAAGAATTTATGATTATGTAAAAGACGTAGAAAAAAATACGTAGCGTAATTAAAAAGCCACCATATCAACATGGTGGCTTTTACTTTCAAAAACCCCAGCACTGTTGTCAAGGGTTTTAAAATACCAAATTCTACATTATAACTTAACAGGTTCCTTTGTATCATGTGATTCATACAATGCATCAACAATTTTCATAAGTGTTACAGCTTGCTCAGATGTATTTAAAGGTTGTTCAAGTCCTTCAAGAACTCGTGTAAAGTTTGCTATACTTTCTACGCGCCCCATTGTTTCATCTTTTTGAGTAATGACATCCCTATTAACTTGATTCCCATTTTCTTCTGTAAATAATTTACATGAGTCAATACTTGTATCATCAATGCCATCTAGGCCGAAAATTCTTTCAACTTTTCCACCGGCCTTTGTCCCTTGGAACACAACTGAT
>CAYJOZ010000159.1:0-4431 GCA_964371925.1 uncultured Treponemataceae bacterium
CCCTACAACAGGCGGTGTTACAGCAAGCTTTGCAATGCTCGGCGACTTAATTGCAGCAGAACCAGGAGCCCTAATTGGATTCGCTGGCCCTCGAGTTATCGAAGGAACTATCAGCCAAAAGCTTCCTGAAGGCTTTCAAACTGCAGAGTTTCAGCTACAAAAAGGCTTTGTAGACTGCATCGTACCAAGAAACGAACAAAGAAGTTTTTGGGCAAAAATGATTGATGCTCATATGGGTTCGTAAAAATTGCCATCCATGCCAATTTTTACTACCGAGTTTTAGGCGATGCCTAAAACATCGCGGACTAATAAGTACTGCGACATCCATGTCGCTAACGATAAAGACCAACAGGAACCTTGAGTTTCAGGAGGAAAAAGAAAAATGGAACAAAATCTTTTAGACAGCCTTAATGCTATTGCGCAAAAATCAGGGCTCGATATTTCAAAAGAATTACAAACAATTACAGAAAAATTAAACAATAACCATCAAGCTGCTCAAACATGGCGTCATGTAGAGCTTGCTCGCCACTCAGACCGCCCAAGAGCACTCGATTATATCGATATGATTATCGACGACTTTACAGAGCTTCACGGCGACCGCTACTATGGCGACGACATGGCTCTTATTGGTGGTATTGGATTTTTAGATGGAATGCCAGTTACCGTCCTCGGTAACCAAAAAGGGCGAAATCTCAGAGAAACAATCGATAGAAACGGAGGAATGGCAAATCCCGAAGGCTATAGAAAGGCACTCAGACTTGCAAAACAAGCTGAAAAGTTTAAAAGACCAATTATTACGTTTATCGACACTCAAGGGGCATACCCAGGCCTTGGAGCTGAAGAGCGCGGTATTGGTGAAGCAATTGCCGTAAACTTGCGCGAGTTTAGTCAGCTAAAAACACCTGTAATTTGCATCATTATCGGTGAAGGTGGCTCAGGTGGTGCACTTGGTATTGGCGTAGGCGATAAGATTTACATGCTTGAAAATGCTATATTTTCAGTAATTTCACCTGAAGGTTGTGCGTCTATCTTGCTTCGAGACTCTTCAAGAGCCCAAGATGCAGCTGCAATGCTTAAAATCACCAGCAAAGACGTAATGGACATGAAAATGCTCCACGGCATTATTGAAGAGCCTGCAGATGGTGCTCATACAAACCCGCAACAGGTAGCAGATAGAATCCAAAAGCAAATTATCAAAGATATTCGTGAGCTTAAAAAGCACAAAGGTGAAGTTTTAGTTCGATATCGAAATCAAAAAATTCGCTCTATAGGCCATTTTACAGAATAATAAAAGAATTGTGAGGCAGGGAGGCCGAACAAAAGACAGCGAGTTTGCACCGCAAACTCGCTAAGTTGCGACTGCATGGATGCAAGCGCAACGTCACATTTTACAGAATAAAGTGATTTTTATTCACAAAAAAAGGAATCTTGATTAACCTAGGTTCTTTTTTTGTTTTTAAGGGCGTTCCGCGCAACGAGTTGCACGTCGCGTGCTTTGAAGTACTCCTCGTTTCACACGTGAAGCTGTGGGGTACTTCTGCCGCCCGCTAACGCGTTATATTGTTAGAAAGCTAAAAAATTGAGCTACTTGTACTTTATTATGAAATCACTTATACTTTGTTTAGACAAAAAAAATCTTAGGAGTTAGTATGGCTAATAAATCAAAAGTATTCTTCACAAATTTCAGAGCAACCGCCGAAGAAAACTTACAGCAAAAATTAACACGCCTTATAAAAAAGGCTGGAATTGAAAACGTTGACTTTAAAAATAAGTTTACCGCAATAAAAATTCATTTTGGGGAACCTGGAAATCTAGCCTATCTTCGCCCTAATTATGCGAAAACCGTTGTAGATATGGTGAAAAATCTTGGAGGGAAAGCATTTTTAACCGATTGTAATACCCTTTATGTAGGAAGAAGAAAGAACGCTTTAGACCATATTGAAGCAGCATACGAAAACGGTTTCAGTCCTTTTTCAACAGGATGCCATGTAATCATTGGTGATGGATTAAAAGGAACCGATGAAGTATACGTACCGGTACCAAACGGAGAGTATGTAAAAGAAGCAAAAATTGGACGCGCAATTATGGACGCTGACATCGTTCTTTCACTTACTCACTTCAAAGCTCATGAGGGAACCGGTTTTGGCGGTGCGATAAAAAACATTGGAATGGGTTGCGGTAGCCGAGCTGGGAAATGTGAAATGCACAATTCAGGAAAACCATCTGTTACACCTGATCTTTGTATTGCATGTAAAAAATGTGGAAAACAGTGTGCCCATGGGGCGATTTCATTTTCTCCAAAAGCTTCAATCGATAAGAACATTTGTGTTGGATGCGGTAGATGCATAGGGGTGTGTCCTACAGATGCTATTTCAACTGGATATGACGAGTCTAATGATATTTTATGCAAAAAAATGGCTGAATATACATATGCGGTTCTCAATGACCGCCCACACTTTCACATTTCACTTTTAATGGATGTATCACCATTCTGTGACTGCCATGCTGAAAATGATGCACCCATTATTGGGGATGTTGGTATATTTGCATCTTTTGATCCAGTTGCATTAGACACAGCATGTGCAGATGCAGCGAACGCTCAGCCCCTTCTAAGAGATACAATAATGAACGATAGAGAACTTTCTCATGGAGACCATTTTTGTAATCTTCACCCTACAACAAATTGGAATGTTCAATTAGATCATGCTGAAAAACTTGGCATCGGTACAAGAGCATATGAATTAATCACTATGTAATATCAAAAAAGTTCTGTAAAATTATTTACAGAACTTTTTTTTATATTCTCAAACTAATTTCGCCCGATAAAAGCTCTTCTGTATTTCCATCTTGCTTTTGAACAATTAAATGAGCTTCATCGGTGATAGTTAACACTCTTGCACTGAAACTCTCATTAGGTTTAATGACAGTTACGAATTCATTCAATACATTAGAGTTTTTTCGGTATTCATCCATTAACACTGAAGGGTCTGTTTCAAAGCATGTATACAGATTATTTAGCACACTTGCAGCAAGTTCGTTTCTGTCAATATTTTTATTTATACTACCAGCAATTTTTTTAATTTCATTTGGAAAATCATCAGCTGAGCTCATTACATTAATCCCAATTCCAATAATATACGCATCAACTTTTGACGAAGATAAAACACCCTCAGTAAGGATACCACAAACCTTCTTTTTTCCTATGTAAAGATCATTTACCCATTTAATTTTTGTTTTAACGCCAAAGCTTTTTAAGGCTCTTAATACAGCTACAGCTGCAGTAACAGTAATTGCAACTGAATTACTAACATTTTTATTTTCAGTGTCAAAATGAATTAGAGACATATAAATGCCGGTGTTCTGTGGTGAAAAAAACCTTCTCCCAAGGCGCCCTCTTCCAGCACTTTGATGCTCTGCCAACAAAAGCATATCACTTAGAGGCCTTTCTTCTTTCGATAAAAGCCTCTTTGCTTCTAGATTTGTTGAATCAATCGTATTATACACAACAATATTGCCTATTGTGTTTTTGACTCCATCACATAAAAAGGATGAAACAGATTCACTTAATAATGGAATCTCAATTGGTGAGCTCACGAGGCACTACCGCCAAGACGGGAAAAAGTTTCTGCAGTAACCGAAAACACAAGCCCTGAACCAGGCGTTGACAAAAGTGGCATCGATTTTACAACTTCGACTAATTTTTTTGCTAAGTCTTTTTCAGCAACCATCACAAGCATTTCTTTTTCTGGAACTATTTGAATTCCAAAAAAATCCATATCTTGCTCTTTTCCTGTACCCCTAGCATTTATAATAGTTCCCCCCCGCGCACCAGCCTTTCTGGCCTCTTGCATAACACTTTCAGCATATCCAGCATTAACAATAACACAAACTATGAGATTTTGCTCGCTTTGTTCCATATTTTTTCCTTCTATATCTATTGTAAAGCCTATTCCAGTAAAATCAGTATTTTTAAGCAGAGATTTGAACACTTCATCAGAAATGGTAGTATTTTCATTTCCCGTTGTGAATGCAATAAGAGTTTTTTTGGTCTGTCCAAGGCCTAATCTTTCTAGCAATGCCTTTTCGGCGGTTCCTCTTGCATCAAAACTTAGTATTTTTTTAACCCCACACGAAATTATGAAGTCTATCACTGAGCTTTGAGCCTCTTGCGGAACAATGGCAACTAAAATTTTGTTCTCACTATTCAAAATAATTATCCTCCATCTCTACGCTCCTATCATATATGCATAAACAATACAAGCTTTTTTTTGCAACACTTGCTTATATTTGCGAAAAACCGTAAAAAACCGCAAAAAAAGTTATATATTTCGCGAAAAAGTATTGACTCTTTTTTTACTTTACTGTATATTCTTGTTAACAAGAAAATTATTTAGAAAAGGGTCGCATTTCCTCCTCCTTTGGCGACCCTTT
>CAYJOZ010000160.1:0-4426 GCA_964371925.1 uncultured Treponemataceae bacterium
CTTTTTCTTTGCAAACAAGAATGCCGAACATAATGCCACCATGTTTTTCAAAAAGGCTTTTAGTTGAAAAAACTGTGTTTCGGTTTTCCACAGCTTGTTCAAAGTCGAGGCATTGTTCTGTATCCAGTTTTTGTATGAGGTTTTCGGCATATTGTTTGGCTATTGAATTAGGAAATGGATTTTGCATAATGGTACACACGTTAGAGACTCCGTTTCGCCCTCCAATTAACTGTCAAAGGAGAAGCGAAGCTATTGTAGGAACGGCGCGAAGACCCCTCCGTCGACTTTGTCGACACCTCCCCTTAAGGGGAGGCTTGGGTAGCTCGACCCCATTTGTAGTGCTCGGCGCCCTCGTCGAGCTACAAATGGGGGAACGCCCAAAAAATTACCCTTCAATTTCCTTAACGGTACCGTCTTCATAGGCTATCATCACAAGTGGCTTGTTTTTGGTAAAGAAGCCGTTTTCGACTACGCCGGTTATGGCATTGATTTTATCTTCTAGTTCTACAGGATTAACTGGCTTTTGCCAAACGCAGTCTAAGATTTGGTTTCCGTTATCGCTGATAATGGGTCCCGCTTTTCCGGCACATTCACGAATTGTGCAAGAGGCTCCCATTTTTTCTAGGGCACGTTGAACTGGAACGCGGGCTTCTGCAATTACCTCAACAGGGAGAGGGAATTTTGTTCCAAGCGTTGAAACCAGCTTTGTAGAGTCTGCAATTATAACTAGTTTTTTTGAATTATACTCTACTATTTTTTCAAGTACGTGGGCTGCCCCACCACCTTTAATTAGGTTGTTGTTTGGGTCAATTTCATCTGCTCCGTCTATTGAAATATCAAGTTCTGCATTTATTTCTTTACTATTTAGGGTATAAACGGGTATGTCGGAGTCTTCGCATGCAATAATCGTTTGAAAGCTTGTTGCTACAGCCTTTACACCTGTAATTTTGCCATTTTTAATATGTTCAGCAAGACGATATACGGTGTGCACGGCAGTTGAGCCTGTGCCCAGTCCAATTTTTACTCCTGAAAAAATAAGACCTCTTTCAATAAGCTTGTCGATTGCTTCATATGCAACTAATTTTTTTTGCTCTAGCTGTGTTATTTTATTCATATTGTGCTCCTGTAAATATTTCAAATTGTTCGTATGCTTGGTAGTGGAGCATATTGTAGCCATTGCAAATTTTGCAACCTGCTTTTTCTGCTCTTTCAAGTATTGGTGTTTTTTCTGGATAGTAGATTATATCGTACACCTTTTCGTGTCCTAAAAAGTTGTAAAACTCTAACGGGTCTCCTGATTCTGTTGGGTCATCTTTTACGAAACCCATTCCTATAGGCGTTGTTTGGATTATTATTTCTGAATATTCTTCTATAAGTTCGTGGACAGCTAAGCCTAAGCCTGCATACTTAAAGCCGTATTTATCTGCAATATTTCGAGCCTTAATAATTGTTCTATTAAAAATACACACATCGCATTCAAGTTCATTGAGTGCGTAGGCTACTGCTTTTGCGCTTCCCCCTGCTCCAATAAGGGCAACTTTTTTACCTTTTAGATTGTCTGTCCCCATAAATTCTACGAGTGCTCGTTTGAATCCACTTGCATCGGTATTGTAACCTTTCCACTCTTTGGTATCATTATAGATTGTATTACAGGCGCCAATTATCTCTCCTTCTTTAGCAATATTTTGCAAAAGAGGAACGACTGTTTCTTTATGAGGAACCGTAACAGAAATCCCTTTTATGCTTGCTTCATTAGCAAAGTCTAGTACTTCTTCTACCGTTTTTGCTTTTATTGGTACGTACACAGCATTTAGCCCGTGGTTTCGATATCCTTGGTTATGTATTTTTGGGCTATCCGTTTTCGTAAGGGGGTAGCCAGCTACTCCAAAGATTTGTGTGTTTTTATTCATAGTTCTAAAGGCGTAGCGCTCATTTAATATTATTGGATCTATATGGCCTATAACATTTGTCATCATATCGGCTTCTGGGGGAGAACAATAGGTTAAAAAGGATCCTAGTTGTTTTGCTAAAATTCTTGTTGTTACTCCGTAGTTTCCCATGGCACAAACAATGTGATCAAAGTCTACATTTTTCATTTGCTTAAAAACATTTGTTGTGTCTGAAAGATTATTAGCCATACAAGCTACTTTTGGAATTTCAAACCCTGTTTTTTTCATGCTGAGCATTTTTTCAACAATATCAAAATTAGAGTCTGTCATGTTGTGATAGCTTCTGATTATTTTGATGTTAAAAGCAAGAGCAGCATCTTGAAGGCTTGAAACATTATAATCTTCTTCAAGGTCGACATAGGCAAAATTTTTGCTTGCATCTTGATCCGCAAAAGAAAGACCGCGAGCAAATATTGTCGTTCTTCCAGATTCTCCTCCTGAAAAAGTGCCACCATCACAAGTTCTTCTCACCGTAAGGATCGTTGGAATTTTTGCAAGTTCAGGAAACTTTCGGATGTTTAAAGCTTCATCTGGTGTTAAGTAATCTGCCCTTAATTCCGCAATGTCTATCCATTTTCGGTACTGATTTAGTATTTCAAGGTTTTTTGCTAGTGTTGAAGCTGTTAAGCAAAGACAAATTTTTGAGTCAGTCATATTTTGATCCTATTTTATTCAGGTATTTTTGCATAAAAATGCAATTTTTTACTTTATTTTAAATCAATTACATGGTAATATTACTATAGATTATTATTTTGTGAAAGAGGGAAACGTAAAAAATTGTTAATGTTTTTTATAGGTTCTTTTACATGGAGGATTTTATGGAACACTTTGGGATGTGGGGTATTATTCCCCCCTTACTAACAATTGTGTTAGCGTTCATGACTAAAGATGTAATTGTATCGCTATTTTTTGGTATTTTGTCAGGAACCTTAATTGTTGCTGGAGGCAATCCTGCTATTGCTCTTATGAATGTTTCTGACCTATTGGCAGGATCTTTGGCTGATGGATGGAATATTCGTATTTTTCTATTTTGTGCCTTGCTTGGTGGTTTAGTTGGAATGCTATCAAAAACCGGAGCTGCAGGTGCATTTGGCCGTTGGGCTTCAGCTAAATTGAAAAGCGGAACAAGCTCTCAATTTATGACCTTTATTTTTGGTATTATTATTTTTATTGACGACTATTTTAACTCATTAACAGTGGGAACTGTTATGCGTCCTATTAACGATAAAAATGGTGTTTCGAGAGCAAAGCTTTCATATATTTTAGATTCAACTGCTGCTCCTATTTGTATTTTGGCTCCTATTTCAAGTTGGGTTGTAACGGTAATGTCTATCATTCGTTCTTCTGAAGGGTTTGACTCTCTTGGTGTTACTGACCTTGAGTTCTTTGTTCGATCTATTCCGTATAACCTTTATGCATTAACAGCACTCTTAATGGTATTAGCCGTAATTTTCTTAAAAAGAGACTTTGGACCAATGGCTCGCTCAGAAGCTTTTACAAAGCAAACAGGCAAACTTTGGAATGAAGAAGTATATGGTGTAACATCAGGTGATATTGAAGAAGAGCAAAACGATAAAGCAAATCCACTGGATATGCTTTTCCCTATTATAGTGTTAATTATTAGTGCCGTATTATTTTTCCCTGTTGTAACTTGGTTAGGTGCAATTGATGGTGAAACAATTACAACTTTTGGTCAAGCTATTGCAAGTATGTCTTTAGGGGATGCTTTTAACAACACAGACTCATCATATGCATTATTTTATGCTATTATATTTACACTTGTAGCTACATATATTTATTATATGATTAGAAAGCTTATGACTTTACATACTGCAGGAGAAGCTTTACGTAACGGTATTAAATCTATGATTCCAGCTCTTATCATTCTTACAATGGCATGGTCGATTGGATCTATCATAAAATCTTCCCCTGCCGATGGCGGACTAGGATTAGGTATTTATCTTTCTGAAGCTGTTGTACAAAGCGGATTCCCATTCTGGATTATTCCTGCTATCGTCTTCATTCTATCTGCAGTTATTGCTTTTGCTACAGGAACAAGTTGGGGAACCTTTGGAATTATGATTCCTATTGTACTTCCTATTGCAACTGGTATTGCTTCCAGTACAGGAATGGCAAGTACAGAGCTCTTAAATGTATCTTTCATTTGTATTTCTGCTGTTCTCGGTGGAGCCGTTTTTGGAGATCATGCTTCTCCTATCTCTGATACAACAATTTTGTCTTCAACAGGGGCAAGTTGTCCACACTTAGAACATGTTACAACGCAACTTCCATACGCTTTATTTATTGCCGTATGTTCTTTTGTAGGATTTATAGTTGGCGGAGTTACGATGAACCTCTTTGCAGCCTGGGGTACTGTTTTAGCTCTTTTTGCTGGTGGTCTTGTAATTTTACCAAAAATTTGGAAATAATACTTATAAAAGGTTTCTTGCTTTTTTGTTATGAAAATAAAAAGCAAG
>CAYJOZ010000161.1:0-4421 GCA_964371925.1 uncultured Treponemataceae bacterium
CTTTCAAGGCTGTTTAGAGCACTTTCCATTCTACCATATTCTACTCGTAAGTTTTGCTCCGTTTCTACAAGCTTATCTTCTAGGCTAGCAATCTTTGTTTCAGATGAATCAATCTGCCTGTCTAATGTTGAGTTCTTTGTCGCAATAATTCCCCCAACTTGCGTAAAAGCTTGTAAGTGTTGATCCATTCTTAAAGCTAATCCTGAATCTATTACAAGATCATCATCTGTATCATACCCGAAAAGATTCTTTATATCAAGGATGTTGTTTTCTAATGCATCATCTAACATGTCTTCATTTATTTCTAAATAACCACGCAGTCTACTGGATGAAACACCCGAAAAGCCGCCTGTGCTTGCGCTTGTAGATATTCCAAGTTGCGAAAGCATACTAATTTCAGAATCGTCACTTGAAAAATAGGCATTAGATGCAATTTGCTGTAAATTGTTTTTTGTATTTGTAAGGGAGAATTCCCCAGAAAACATTCCTAGTCGTTCATTTGCTGTTTCTACTTCATCATCACTTAAGTATTCTAGCTCTGTAATAATTTCAGGCTTGTTTTGTGTTAATATATTTATTTCTGCCATCAACCTGTTGTATTGAGCTACAAATGTAATAAGCTGCTCTTTTGCAGTTTCAGTATCCGGGTCTATTGTTATTGTTGCTGCTCTTTCAGTAATATCGTGAATATTGAGCGTTACATTGGGTACAACATCATCAATTTCGTTTGTTGGTCGGCTTATAGTTATACCTTGATATTTGATTTTCGCGTCCCCTGCAACTTCTACCGCATTATTGGGGACATAGTCACTGTCTTGGGACGGACTAATAACATCAAAAGGCGATATGCTCATATTTTTATGGGTGTTGTTATTCTTAATTACGATTGAATCAATACTAGGATAATCTCCTACGGTGATGGAAAAATCTGTACTCGTGCCATCGGGTTTTAATGTGGTTAATGGTACTTCTATACCTTCTGTTGTTTTTATAAATACAGCTGTGTAATCTTCTACTGGAGTAACGGGGATTGGTTCTGCTACGGGAGGAAGTGTTGTATCAACTTCTTCATTTGCAACTGTTACATCTTTAAAGCTTACAATTCCGGAAGAAGGTAGCGATGGCTCTGTTGGTAGGGGAGCCTCTTCTGGTAACTCGCTTAATGATGCAGAAAACTGAATGATATTATCGGCGCTTGCTTTTGCGCTATCGGGAATTTTAGTTTCAAATCCTGATGTAGGAGGTAGCATGAGTGCTGTATCTGTTATTTCTATTCTGTTTGAGGATAATCCACCAGTGTTTTTCATTGTAGATGAAGTTAAAGGAAAGTCTGCAACTGGAGTATTAGGGGCTGGGCGAATCATGCCTATGTCTTTTGCAAATTGTTCAGCTGCGCCTTCAAAGTGAAGTTTATTTTGAGCCCCAGGTACAAGGGACTCTATGAGTAATGATTTTGTGTCACGTGTAATTCCGATGAGGGAGGCTTTAACAGTGTTTGCAGACCGTCTGTTAATGGCATTTACAAAATCTTGTAGCTTACCGCCTCTCCAATTGAGCTTAATTGTCTTGTCATTTACTCTAAACGCATATTCCCCTGCTTCAACATTCATATTTGAGTCAATTTCGCCTGATAAAAACCTATCGGCCGAGGCTGTTTGTAATACTTCAATTTTAAAAGTTTCAAAGTTTGCATCCCTGTCTGGGGTTGCGGTAATTGCATTTTCTTGAGTAGATGTAGCTATTTTTAGACTAAATGGGTTATCAAAAGAATAAAGGTTTCTTGTAGTGTCGCGCAAGGTTGTCATTTGGGCGTTAATTTCCCGCCAAGCATCTTGTTGAGTATGAAAGCCCTCAAGGCGAGTCTCCTCGCGCTCAAGAGGTACTCGCTCAACTTCCATTAGGCCGCTTATTAGGTCTTGTGTTCCGTACCTATCGCTAATCCCTGGTATATTTATATCGGACATACGTTACGCTTTCCATCCGTAATACTACCATCTTTCGTCGATAAAATTACCTATAGCATCTTTAACGCGCACTCTCATTGCTTGCGTTTCTGTGGATGGAATCTCCCTTACTATTTCATTTGTTTCTGGATCCACTACTTTTACAACAACTTGATCCAGTTTTTCGTTAACATTGTATTGTAGTTTTTTTCCAACTGATGTTTGCATAGGAGTAGTATCAATGTTATTTGACGCAGCCTCTCGTACGCTTTGTTTTATTGCTTCATTTTTTCTTGCCAAATCTTTCGCAGCTGAGGCGACATTGAGGTGTACTTGCCCCTGAGACATCGGGATACTTCCAATTCCGTTTGTAGATATACTCATATCGTTTCCTCCTTGAAACGTTTTCATTATAAAAAAGAAACAAAAGGGGGGCGCGCCCCTCTTGCTCTTAACTATAACCCTATTAAAAAGACGACATCCAGTTCTCTCTTTAATAAGTTTTCACATCTAGCTCAAAAGTGTAAGTACATTTTGCGGTAAAGCATTTGCTTGAGCCAACATTGCAGTACTAGCTTGTGTAAGAATTTGGTCCTTAGTGAACTCAACCATTTGTGATGCCATATCGGTGTCACGGATTGTTGATTCAGCTGCTTGTAAGTTTTCAGCTGCGATTGCAATTCCTTCCGAAGCCATTTGGAAACGGTTTTGGTATGCACCAAGATCAGCTCGTTGTTTATTAACTGATGTCATTGCTGAATCTAATGTAGCAAGTGACATATTAGCTGATTCTGGATCTGCAATACTAAGTTTTGCAGCGTTATCACCTTGAGCGCCAATTAGTCCCAAAGACTGTGCTGTCATAGTACCAATGTAGATGCGTTCGTTCTGGTCAACGTTTGCTCCTACTTGAAGCTGCATAACTTGTCCGGTAACTGAATCGCTTGCAAAGGAACCTGTAAGCATATTCATACCATTAAATTGAGCAGAACTTGCGATTCTATCAACTTCATCAATAAGTTGAGAAACTTCAACCTGAATTTGCATTCTGTCTTCAGCGCTATAAACACCGTTTGCAGCTTGAACAGCTAACTCACGAATACGACCTAGAATGTCGCTTGTTTCTTGTAAGTACCCTTCAGCTACTTGAATAAACGATACACCATTTTGAATGTTTCGTTCAGCTTGATTTAAACCTCGAATTTGCATTCTCATTTTTTCTGATACTGCTAATCCTGAAGCGTCGTCGCCAGCTCTGTTGATACGTTCTCCAGAACTGAGTTTTTCAATGCTGCCTTGTAAAGCGTGTGAATTGTTTCCAAGTACACGATTAGCATACATTGAACTCATGTTGTGATTAATAATCATCTAACACCTCCATGTTTATATGAACTTAAAGCATCATGCTTTAAGACCTTTTGTTACGTCTTGGGCAAAGCGGCAGTTTTTGCGCCTCTGCTACTTTGTTTTAGACCCACAATAGGAACTGTTGGACCAACACCAAAAACCGGCTCCCACCGGTTATTTGTTGTACTCGTCGCAACCGTCTCTATTGTTACGTTTAACATAAGAGGTTAATGTCAATTTTCTCTGTTTTATGGCAAAATTTTCACCATAAAACTTGCACCCTAAACAAGTGCAATGCAGGTTTTAGAAAACATCGTCTACTAACCTAATCATAGTATAGCATATTTTCAAAAAATCTGCAAGCATTATATTGCAGGCTAACTAAAAAAATCTATTTTTAGCAGTCGTTAGATGTAAAGTAATGTTTGAAAATGCAGTATTACGTGCATTTTCAAACATTGATTAATTATCACTATTGTAGTAATGATAATACGTTTTGTGTTGAAGCATTAGCTTGAGCCAACATCGCTGTTCCTGCTTGAGCTAAGATTCTGTTTTTAGTGAAGTCAACCATTTGTCCTGCCATATCAGTATCACGGATAGTTGATTCAGCTGCTTGTAAGTTTTCTGCAGCAATGTCAATACCTTCGATTGCCAAAGATAGTCTGTTTTGGTATGCACCAAGGTCAGCTCTTTGTTTGTTGATCTTTTTAAGACCTTCATCAATCATACCAATTGAGCGGTTAGCTTCATCTGGTGTTGCAATTGACATAACTTGTTCTGTTCCGAGTTCACGTACACCAACTGCTGAAGCTGTCATTGTTCCAATGAAAACTTGCATTCTTTGGTCCATGTTAGCACCAATGTGGAGCCACATAGAAGCTGTAACAGTGTTTTCACCTGTTTGGCGAGCAAATCGTCCTGTTAACATGTTCATACCATTGAATTGTGCATGACTTGCAACACGGTCTACTTCAGCTACAAGTTGAGATACTTCAACTTGAATTTGCATACGATCTTCATCACTGTAAATACCATTGGAAGCTTGTACTGCAAGTTCACGAATTCTTTGCATGACGTCTGTTGTTTCTTGCAAATAACCTTCAGTTGTTTGGATAAAACTGATACCGT
>CAYJOZ010000162.1:0-1423 GCA_964371925.1 uncultured Treponemataceae bacterium
GCATCAATTGCTGCAGCTGATGCAGGAGTTCCACCAATTCCACCTAGAATTGCGTATAATACTAATGTTATTAAACCAGCAACAACAGCATACTTTAATCGAGTTTTAACTACTCCCCCTATGTCTGCTGTTCGCCCATCACGATACAACTGAGTTGAAGCAGATGCTATTGTTGTATCAGAAATAGGAGCGAGGTTATCACCAAAAATTGCTCCCGAAACTATTGCTCCAGTAACGAACATTGGAGCTCCACCTAATGCAATACCTGCTGGCAAAAAGATTGGAAATGCTGTAAACATAGTACCAATTGATGACCCTGTAGCAGTAGAAACAACACATGTAGCAAAAAAAGTAAATGCAACAAAAATTCCACCTGTCATTCCAATTGAATTTGCAAGCCAAACAAAGCCACCTGACAAACCACTCTCTTTCATAAGTGCGGAAAACATACCAATAACAAAGAAAATAACAATTACTGAAACTGCGGTTATAGAGGAAATACCTTTAATAACTGCATCCCAGAATTTTGTGTAGCTCTTTGCAAATACGCCGCCAATGAGTAAAGCAACGAAGCCTCCCATCGCTAGTGCTTCCATGTTGAAAGCTTTAAATCCGATAAATACTAATGCACAAAATGCAAAGAATAGTACTACCGGAACCAATGACATAAACATGCCACCTCGGAATTCAAGTTTACCTGAATTGTCACCCATAATTTTTCTCTCCTTTAAAATATCGTTATACAATACCTTTTTCTTTTGCTAGTTTTGTTAAAGCATCTCTAATTCGTTCAAAACGCATCACCGCATCTTCATCTTTCATAAAGCATGCTGTAACTATTCTTAAATAGCCTTCGCCCTCTGAACCATATGGTACTCCTTGGTTCACCATAATATTTGCTTCATTCATAATATAATTTGCAACTTCTTCTGACGTTCCTAATTTTTTAATGTTCACCCAAGACAAAATTCCACTTTCACTCATTTTCATCGATACGCCTGGGGCTTGACTGATTACTTCGTATGCTAACTTTCGCCGACGCTCTAAACGAACATAATAGTCTTTTAATATTGAGTCATCCTCTAAAGCTGTTATTGCGCCTAATGAACTAATGGTAGAAGCCGCCCCTAGTACGTTTACTGCACCACCATAATATATGTCCATAAAAACATCATTAGTATAAATGTACCCAATTCTAAAACCGGAAAGGCCTAACCCTTTTGAAATAGAACATACAGTAACAGTTCTTTCCCACATACCATCAATTGTGTTAGGAGAAACAAATTCAATACCATCATATACATGATCTTCAAAAGCTTGGTCTGATATAAGAATTAAGTCGTTTTCTTTTACAAAATCGCAGAGCATTTCAATATTATCACGACGAAATACTGTTGTCGTTGGATTATTTGGATGAGTGATA
>CAYJOZ010000162.1:1446-4407 GCA_964371925.1 uncultured Treponemataceae bacterium
CTAGCAACTTGCAATTTAAAAAATTACTTGGATAACTTGGACAAGGAATAAGCACTTCGTCTCCTTCATTTAGAAAGGGCATCATTGAATACAGCAGCCCACTGTCTGAGCCTGGGGTAACAATAATGTTTCTTGTAGGATCAATATCAATTCCACGGTGTTTTTTTATGAAACTTGCTAAAGCCGTTCTCAATTCAATAATACCAATTGGCATCCCATAATGCGAACAAAACCCTTCATCAATTGCATCTTTCATTGTTTTTTTGACAGACTCAGGAATCGATGGATCTGGAAAAAATGGGTCAGCCCAGGCCATAATGTCACCACCTGCTTTTCTAAAATTGCCAGCACCTTCTCCAACATCAGCCTTTGTTACTTCTAAAAAAAGACCACCTTGTAAGTTTTTAAAACGTTCGTTTAGTTTTTCTCGAATTTTCATATAACCATCCCAATTTACATTCTTTCTGCAATTGCTTCAATTTCACAAAGCACATTTTTTGGTAATGTTTTTACTGCAACACAGCTGCGTGCAGGTTTTGACGTAAAATACTTTGAATAAACTTCATTGAACGCTGCAAAATCTCCCATGTCACTTAAAAAACATGTTGTCTTAAAAACTGTTTCAAGAGAAGCTCCACCTTCTTCAAGTACTGCTTGCAAGTTTTTGATTACAAGTTCAGTTTGTACCTTGATATCATTTTCAGCCACATCCCCAGTTTCTGGTATAATTGGGATTTGTCCCGATGTAAAAACTAGGTTGCCAAGAACCTTCCCTTGAGAGTACGGACCTATAGCACCAGGTGCTTTTGTCGTTTCTATTGTGTTCGCCATTTTAATTTCCACTCCTTACTATATCTCTTACAATATTGTACACCATGAATATTAATTTAGTCAATAAAAAAAAGTTCATTTATATTCCTTTTTTTTATTATATCCTTGCAAAAGGAGCATTTTAGAGATATAATTATTATATAATTTTTGAACTGTGCAGAGGTAGCATGAACCAAAATCTCAAATTTACAGAAACAGACAAACTTATAATTAATTCCTATACTACAATCCTTGATGGATTAGGAGAATATTTTGGGGAAGGTTATGAGATGGTAATTCACAGCCTTGAAAACTTAGATGAATCTGCAATAAAAATAATAAACGGGCATCATTCAGGGAGAGTGGAAGGTGCGCCTATTACAGATTTAGCAATGACGATGCTTTCGAGCATTTCAAGTGATGAAGATAAAACAAAAGGTAAAATTTACTTTAATCGCTCAAGTAAGGGAACTCCCCTTCGTTCTGCGACATTGCCAATTACTGGTGAGAATTCAAGAATTATCGGCTTGTTATGCATAAATTTTTATATGGACATACCTCTTCACATTTTTCTTGATATGTTTACAAAATTTGATTCAAAAAAGAATGAAATTGTTGAAACATTTGCTAGTAATAGTGATGATTTAATAATTGCAAATATAGAAAAAGTTCGCACAAAAATATTAAAAGATTCTTCAATATCGGTAACAAACAAAAATAAGGAAATCATTACGTACTTATTTGAAAACGATCTTTTTGACTTAAAATATGCAGTGCCTATCGTTGCTAGGGTATTAGGAATTTCAAAGAACACGGTGTATATGCATATTCGAAACTTAAGCAACCAAAAAAAATAAAATTGTAGTCTTCTACAAGTTCCTCAAAAAATGTTGTAAAGTCATATCATTTTGCATTGGCAAAATATCATGACCGTATTCCGGATATACTTTCATTTCTTTTGGAGCATCAATTTTATTGTATGCAGCAAACTGTGTTGACGGTGGACACGTTTTATCCAACAGAGCTGTAAAAAATAGTGACTTTGCTTTTATCCGCTTTACTAAATTTTGAATATCTATATAGCCAAGCCTAGTCCAAAATTCATCTTCTTTTTCATGCAAAGGATCTTCCCTTTTGAAGTGCAAAAATAATTCCCGATACGGCTCTTCTTCATTCGATAAATCCATATCCCAAACTCTTTTATAGTCAGACAAAAATGGATAAGCAAACGCAATGGCTTTTACGCTTGTTGCAAGAGATGCACATGCAAGTGTAAGAGCACCGCCTTGGGAGCTACCCATGGCTCCTATTCTTGCTTCATCAATAAAATCCAAACTTTGAAGTATTTTTACCAACTGGGCTGTATCTAAAAAAACATTTCTAAAAAAGAGTTTATCGGGATTTTCGTCGGTTGCTCCACGAATTATTTGGCCTCTAACAGTGTTTCCTGCTGTTTGTAGTGTATCTTCCGATAAACCTGACTGACCTCGAACGTCCATAGCAGCTACTACAAAACCATTATAAACGAAAGGAAGTTTATCGAACCAGTCGCCACATGAGCCTTGGTATCCATGAAACTGCGCTATAGCTGGAAGCCTACCTTCAATTTTTTTTGGTCTTAAAAGCTTACAGTGAATTCTAGCTCCACCAACACCAGTAAAGTAAAGATGTGATAGCACAACATCTTTATAAATTGTTTCATCGTCTTTCAAGGTATATTCTAGTGCAAGAGCGTCAAGTTCTTTAAGTGCTCTCTCCCAATATACATCAAAATCCTTAGGACAAGGATTTACTCCGTTATATGTAAGTAATTCTTTTAATGGCATATCAACTAATGGCATAGACTCCTCCAAAAATATTCTCTAATAGTATACCACAAAAAATTTCATGTGTATAGTTTTTTATAAAACAAGTCGCGGTACTTGCTTTAATATAGTAATTTTTATAAAATAAGCTCCATGATAGTAACTGCATTATTAACGAAATTAAAAAACTGGTATAAATATCTAAGTACTCAGACAATAAGCCGCTCCCATGGAAAGTGTTTGCACTGCGGTTTATGCTTAAAAAACGTACCATGTCCACAAGTTTTTAAAAGGAAATAGTAGAATTATATAATAATTGACCCCAAAGCACAAATATTTTTTGCAA
>CAYJOZ010000163.1:0-2796 GCA_964371925.1 uncultured Treponemataceae bacterium
ATTTGCAACGCGTAAAGCAAAGACTCATAACATTGGCAGAAGAGGTTTTCGATATAGATGACTTAGAAATATATATTTCCACTTCTGTAGGATTTGCACGGTATCCAGAGGATGCAAGTACAATAACCGAAGTGTTAGAAAAGGCTGATGCTATGATGTACGAAGAGAAACAAAAAAAGAGGGAGACACGATAACTTTTTTTAGTTTTGTTTAATTCTATGAAAACATAGCATAAGGTTCTTGACACTTTTTTTATTATTTGTTATTATAATGAACTCACAGTTGTAGATTATTTAGATATTTATAGGCGGTTTTATTATGTCAAGAAAATGTGATATTTGCGGAAAAGGCTCATTAAGCGGAAACAGAGTAAGTAAAGCTTACAACCATACACGTCGTACTTGGAAACCAAACATTATCGGTGTTAAAACTGAAATTGGTGGAACAACATTTACAGTAAAAATGTGTACACGCTGTTTAAGAAGCGGTTATATTACTAAAAAAATATAATTTGTCTTTTTGTGCAAAAGTCCTGTTCTTGAAACAGGACTTTTTTTTGTGCACGGAAGACTCTGTTTAAAAGAGAGGTAAAAAATTCAAAGAGCAATAATATTCTTATTAAGCATTGGTGTCTCTATTATTTCCTGCGATCACGCAAATAATCAAGGTAACACCGACATTGAAATTTTTAATCCATCTAATCCTAGTACAGAATTGGTGCCAAGTGCAGGTACAGACGGCCTTGTATATGCAGATAATGATGATGGAATTACCGCAAGAGTCGTTAGAATGGCACGAGCTTCTGTATCTGAAATAACTATCGCAAATAATTACAACGGGAAGCCCGTTACCGAAATTGAATATGAAGCATTCGCTAATTACGATAGTATGATAAACCTTACCATCCCAGACACTGTAAAAATTATTAGAAGAGCCGCATTTTACAGTTGTGATGGACTGCAAAAGGTAACACTCGGAAATAGTGTAACAACAATTGAAGAAAATTCTTTTTTTGAGTGTACTTCTTTAAAAACTATAAATCTTCCTTCTTCACTTGAGGTAATTGGGGATAGTGCATTTTATGCATGTAAAAATCTTGATAATGTTATTATTCCTACCTCTGTTACACGAATCGATATCGATGCTTTTGCTGATTGTGATGCATTAACCAGTGTTGCTATACCTGAAAGTGTTACATATTTAGGAGGAGGAGCATTTAAAGACTGTGATGCTCTAAAAAAAGTAGTTATAAATGCAAAACCATCATTTATAGGTTCTCATGTGTTTGCATACTGTACTTCGTTGAGTGATGTTTTGATTGGAAGTGGCATAACTGAAATAAGCGAAAGAATGTTCTCTGGTTGCTCTTCTTTAGAAAACATAGAAATCCCATCAAATATTCATACAATTGGAGAATATGCTTTTGCAAATAATAGTACTTTAAGAACAGTGAGTCTTAATGAAGGTGTGCAAATAATTGGCGCATATGCTTTTTCTGATAACTCTGAGTTACATACAGTTGAGATGTCAAATTCAGTGCAAAGTATTTTAAACAGTGCTTTTAATTCCTGTTCTTTGCTTACACATATCACATTGCCTCAAAATCTGCAAATATTAGGAGAAGACGCTTTCTATAGAAACATAAGTCTTACAAGTGTGGAAATTGGAAATAATGTTGGAGTAATTGGAAGCGGTGCATTTGATGGATGTACTAACTTGGAAACAGTTGTTATTGGCAGCAATGTGCACACTATAGGAATGAATGCGTTTAGAAATAATAAGAAGTTGGAACACATTACTATTGGTGATAATGTGCACGAAATAGAAGAAGGAGCCTTTAATCTTTGTTCTATGCTAACAACGGTAGAGATGGGCGGAAATGTTGAGGCAATAGGAGCTTATGCTTTTGCTAATTGCCCTTTACTTACAAGCATAACAATTCCCTCTTCGGTAACAACAATGTGGGATAATATTTTTTTATATAGTAATAACGTAACAATTAATGTTCAAAAGCTTGAGGCTTCTATTAGTGAATGGGCGTTTGCCTGGGAAGGGGTTACGCCTGTGTATTCTGGGTGGCATGATAACTGGGATGTGAAGTCTTATGATAATAATTGGAACCCTACTGAACGACATTTGGTAACATGGCAAAAGTAGTTTTTTAAAACCTTGAAAGAATAAAAAAATTGATATACAATAGTTGCATAAACGAGTTTGGCATTTGCCAGCAAAGAGGATTGAAATGAGAAAAATATGTATGATGATTAGTGTTTGTATCATGTTTCTATGGTTTGTAACATCTTGTGATTCGTTATGGGTATTACAGCAAAAAGGTGATGTAAGCTTTAATGTAAATTTAAGTGAATTGCTCCGAGATAATTCACTAAACTCAGTCAAACCTATTCAGTCACGTGGTGTGCTTCCTGGTGGTAATGAATTTGAAAATGATGATGACGGGACGAAAGTAACTGTTTCTTTGCATAGGTCTTTTGATAATGGTAAAATTGATAGTCAGGAACTGTCAGTTTCAGAAGCCCAAAATACAAATGTTAGGTTCACAGGAATTTCATTGAATCAAACACTATATGCAAAAATCATTATTGTAAGAGAAGATGGAGAATTAGTTTTTAGTGCACGCACTTTAGATACAAAAATTAAGTCAGGTGATAATACGCTTATAGCAAGGCCAAATATGATGTTTATAAGTTCAAACGGTCTACACCTTGTTCACGATGATACAGATAATTCAATATTTGAAGGTAGCTGGAATTCTTCAAAAGTTCCTAATTTGAGTGC
>CAYJOZ010000163.1:2896-4394 GCA_964371925.1 uncultured Treponemataceae bacterium
GCGATAAATATAACAAGTGGTGGAACTGTTCAATTGTTTGGGAATGTGTCTGTAGATTCGATTTTCTATGAACCTTTACTAGATTCCTCTAGTGGAGGCGCAAATCCCATTCAAGTTAAAGGTGGTTTGAGTTCTGGAAGTAGAATTGCGTTGTTTCCTATCGCTTCGGGTAGGGATCTTAAAGCTGGGGATGTGCTTGTAGAAAATGCAGGCGGAAGATTTACAAGAGACAACTTTATTGTTCAGGGCTTGCCTCAAGATTTAAAGGCAGAGATAAATGCTAATGGTCATTTAGTTGTTACAGAAGAAGGCAGTGATGATGTTACACCTCCTGATGGACAGGTCTATACGATTACGTTTGATGCGGGTGCGGGAGTGCTAGATTCCTCTTTAGATAAAGCTACGATAGAAGACGGGGGAAAGCTAACTACAATTCCGACTCCTACAAGAGAGGGCTATTCTTTTGAGGGTTGGTTTACAAATAGCGATGGGACAGGAGATAAGTTTACAACAAGCACGGTGGTAACAGGTGATAGTACTGTATACGCGAAATGGACAGCTGTGGCAAGTGGAGATACGTATACGGTTATGTTTAATGCAAATGGGGGAACTCTAGATTCTGCAAGTCCTTCGAGTATAAATGTTGCAGAAGGAGGGACAGTAATACTACCAGGGAACCCCACTCACGCAAGTGAAAACTTTACTGGGTGGTATACTGTTTCTGGTTACAGTCAACAAAATGAAAGCAATATTTTTTCTAGTAAAACTCTAGTTACAGAAAGTATTACTGTATATGCTAGGTGGATGACAGATAATAGCGATACTAACTATACGTATACATTAAATCCTTTGGGGGACTCTTTTACAGCGGTGGGAAAGAATACAGCGCTTAGCGATTCTATTACTCTTCCGTCAAACTATAGCCATAAGCCTGTAACAATATTGGGGAATAATGGTTATGAAAATTATACAAATGTAAAGTTTATTACGCTTAGCAGTGGGGTTACAGAAATTGGGGAAAGCGCTTTTGTTGGCTGTAATTCCTTAACGCGTATAACAATACCAGATACTATAACAAAAATTGGCTCTAATGCTTTTAGTGGTGTGCCATCATGGGTAGCGCTACAAACAACTGGTTCAGCAACGCTTGCAGGTTTCTCTTCTACAGAAGGTAGTCAAACTGTTGCCTTTGCATCATGGCAAGAGATTCCTGAAGATACTATTATTTACCCAATTTGGCAATAATTATATTTAGGGAGTAATCTAAAAGCAAGTGTTCGAAAGAATGCTTGCTTTTTGTTTTAGAGCAGATGGAGGGAAATTCTTCACGGGAACAGATATGCGGAAAAAATCAGAATGACAGGGTGGGGACACTCCCGTTCCCATCTAGCAAAAAATTTTCTCTTATGCTATAATCCCAATTAGTAATTTATAACTAGTAACTAGTAATTATCCAAGGAGTTCCCATGTCAGACGTAAAATCAATTTTAGCCGAATG
>CAYJOZ010000164.1:0-4381 GCA_964371925.1 uncultured Treponemataceae bacterium
TATCGAAAACCTCTTCTGCCAATGTTATGAGTCTTTGCTTTACGCGTTGCAAATTGGCATCATCTAAACTTGATTCCACGATAAGAACAAACTCATCCCCGCCAACTCGAATTTTAGTTGTGGCAGAATCAAAACGATGAGAAAGCCTCGCTGCAAAGGCTATTAATAATTTGTCCCCAATTAAATGGCCATACGTATCATTCACAGGTTTAAACTTATTTAAATCTAAATAAAAAACAGTAAATGGTTTATTTTTTCGTGCTTTTTCATTCAAAATGAGGGTATCTAATTTTTTTCTATTGAATAACTTTGTTAATGGGTCCAAGAAAATTTGCTCTTGCATCAACCGTTGCCTTTTTTGTACAATTTTAAAAATAATTAGAAGAAGAGAGCAAATACCTATAGCTTCTATAATACTAACAAGTAAAAAAACAACTTGGTCACTTTCGCGCTCATCGCTATACAAATACAAACCCCATACATTATCAGCTACCCTTAAGTCACTATAGAAAGCTTTTTCATAATCAAAACCTTCACTCACAAGAAGAGGTATTCTCTCACCATTATAGCTAGAGTGAATTGCATATTTAAATCCTAAATCAGACAAGGTCTTCACTTCTAAAGCCTCATATGCTATTTTATGTGAATCATATACAATTGAAACAAAGCCCCAAAACATATTTTCAACTGTGTATATAGGAGTTCTAACCGTTAAGCCCATTTCACCACTTTGCAGAGGAAGTGGCCCCGAAATCATATAATGGCCCGATTTTTTTGTTGCATATGCCCCCTGTTTTGTTGCTGCAAACTCAAAGACATTAAGACCTAAGACATTATTATTATCTTCTGTGGGAGGGTATATCCATTTTACAATGCCATCAGGCATATAGGAAATAGAAATCATTGTTTCTTCATCAAAGATATCCCCCGCAACATGATTATACGTAGTTTCATTAAAGGCGGGCTCAAGGTATCTAATCATACTTTCCAACAAAAGCCCACTTTCAATGCTCCTATTCACAGTATTTTCAATTCTATCAATATGTACTTGCATGTATAGTTTCATATATTCTGCAAAACTCTCGTTTTCAGCATCATGCCTCCCAAAAACATACAAGGCTCCAAGAACAACAAAGAGAACTGCAATTTTCCAATTTTTCATAAATACTCCTATTTTTTAACTATATGCGCAAATACGGTAAATTTAGTCTGGTTTTATTTCAAAAATTTTCCCTGTTTGCAACTGTTGTTTAAATATGTTTTCGTCAATAGGCTTAGAAAAATAAAACCCTTGAGCTGTGTCACAGTTTAGCTCGCGTAGCCATACAGCTTGCTCATAGGTTTCGACGCCTTCAGCCACAATTTTCATAAAAAGTCGTTTTGCAAGTGTAATAACTTCATCAACTACTATGGCAGTTTTTGTGTTTTGTTCTTTTTGATCAAAGAAAGCTTTGTCTAGTTTCAAAACATCTGCATCAATAGCACACAATCGATTCAAAGAAGAAACACCAGAGCCAAAATCATCAATAGATACAGTAAACCCCAAAGTCTTCAATTCTGAAATTTTTGATAAAAAAACATCTTCTGAACCAAAAATTGCAGTTTCAGTTACTTCAAGTTCTACTTCATCAACGCTTACCCCAAGCTCTTCAAGAGAATCTAAAAGTGTTTCAACCAAATTTTCTTCAAGGATTGTAACGGATGATAGATTCACGGAAATTGGTGGAATATTTATTTTGTTGCGATTATCGTTAATAAACTGACATACTTCCTTAAATACATACATATCCAAGGTTGAAATAAAACCATTTTTTTCAAATACATCTATAAATTCATTTGGAAAAATAATATCGCCATTTGCCGGAATCCACCGAACCAGAGCCTCTGCCCCAACAATTTTAAGAGACTTAAAATCTATCTTAGGCTGATAAAAGACTTTAAACTCTTTGTCTTTTATTGCTTGATTCATCTTAAAAGTTATATGGAGTTTGGACGAATATTTTTCATTCATAGCAGCATCATATACAATAAAGGTCGTTTCATGGCGCACTTTACCACTCATGCGAGCAAAATCAGCATAAGCAATAATTGCAGAAATAGCGTCAGTACAGTTTTTAATTACTACGGAACCAAAAGAAAGGCTTGCCTTGTAATGTTCTCCAACGACAAATCTTATACTCGGTAAAATATAGTTTTCATATATTGATTCGATGCTTCCTCCTTCGTCAGTTTTTCTAAATACATAAAATTGCTCTGCAGTTTTTCTTGCCAACAAGCTAGAGGTACCTTTAAAGGCATCAGCAAGAGCTTTTGCCATTTCCTTAATTACCTCTGTTCCTTGCTCCATGCTATAATAACTATTTATAGTTCTAAAATAGTCAATATCAAAACTAATAATTTCATATTCGTCACTAGAAGCTGTTGAAAGCAATAAACTTGCTCTTTCATAAAAATATGACATAGACATAAGCGGTGTTAACCTATCTTTTTGATACGTTTTTATAAGCAAATCTTGTTTTTGTGATTGTGTTCTATTTGCATATGTAAAAAAAGCAAGAAAAAGAAAAGCCACCATCAAAAAAAGATATCCCCAATATTCAAAAAGAAAGTCTGCAAGCGTTTTCTCTGGATAATAGGTAGTTGTGTGCCTATTAAATAAATCGTCATATTCCCTCAATGTTATGGTATCTAACATTACATTGAATATAGGGATATACACATCAGAAATTCTATTGGAAACACTAAAATGAAAACTAAGCGCAAAGTCAGTTCCAAAAAGAAAATTTTCACCTTCTTTAAGATAAGCATCGGCATAGGTTGATCCAGCTTCGGTGTACACAGCCATATCAATTTTACCGTTTTTGTAAAACTCTAGCATTTGCTCAAAGTTAGAAAAAAACTGAATCTCATTGTTTGGGAAAGCTTTAATAAATGCATCAAAATCTACATATAAATATTTTGCAAAACCTATTCTCGGTGTTTTTTTGATTATTTCAGCCGGAGAGTACCTTGAATCAGCCAATGTTATTGGAACAGATGCGACCATCGCTATATTATAATATGCATCAGTTGGAACATAATGATTTATTTCATAATCTGTACATCCGAGCAAAGATATAACTATATCTACATCAGCGTGTTCACAGTGTAACGAATTGATATTATAAGGAACATACTCAACTTCAAATCCATATTTTTTTGCAAGGATGTTCATAAGTTCAACAATTGCACCCGAAGCAACACCTTTTTCATCCGTATACGTAAAAGGTCTATGACTGTCCAAATATCCAACCGTTAATGGCTTTTCGCGTAATATTTCAACTTCTTTCCTAGTAAGTTCTCGGTGCGAAAGATTTATAGTGTTTTCATTATACTTATCGAGTAACTCATTAAAATAGAACCCTTCTGATATCATCATCTTGGAATAAGCAGTATCAATTTTATCCATTAACTCTTTGTTTTCTTGTGTTGTTAACAAATACGTTTCTTCGTGCGCTAAATTTAATACTGAGTAAAAATTTTCAGAGGACCGGTTTTCAGAATAAGTCAAATAAAAATCTGCATCCAAGTCCAGATAGGTTTCCAGAACACCTACGTTAAAGTTTACAGAAATATTATTATCTTCCATATATTTCTCAAACATAGGATTTATTGGGTTCCCTTCATACGTAGCAACTGTTTTTCCATCTATACTAATGGGGTCGTCATAATATATCCCTTGGAAGCCTTTTGTTGCAAGACTCGCTACGACTGAATTTAGAGAGCGGTTAGAGTAGACATATTTTCTACTTCT
Source organism: uncultured Treponemataceae bacterium (assembly GCA_964371925.1). Classification (GTDB taxonomy): domain Bacteria; phylum Spirochaetota; class Spirochaetia; order Treponematales; family Treponemataceae; genus CAYJFX01. Next base: position 3,794 of record CAYJOZ010000164.1, read on the forward strand.
TTCTGGCGTCTTCAAAAAAAGACCAATTATATCAACAGTGTTGTTTTCTAACGCACTAAACAGGTCTCCTTGTATTTTCACAAAATTAAACTGTAAATCACTTTCAAACTCTGTTTTTTTAAGCAATTCATACCCAATACCTTCCTCACCCATATTAGTAATGTCATGCACTAAATCTGTATTTAGCTGATACCCCACGGTAATCACCGTTTTCCCTTCACCACCTAATAACTTGCTCGAGAAAAACAAAAGGAAAAATATTAGTATTAGAAACGGTTTGCTTTTTGCAAAATTCATACAAACATCCTTACAATGGGTATCTATCCCTTGTCACAGATTATGAAAACAGGTGTAAAAGCATTAAACAAAAGATTATAGGGATAGAACCTCTATAGAATAAACATGTAAAAAGAGTAAAGGTTACATATCAATTTCATTTATTAGAACAATTTAATTATTTAAAAAGATTCAATGGTAACATCAATATGATTTTTCAACAATCATTTTATTACCACAAGCAGAAAAAAATATGATATAATATATATGCTGAGGACATCATGATTACTGAAACAAAAAAAAGCAAACAGA
>CAYJOZ010000165.1:0-2044 GCA_964371925.1 uncultured Treponemataceae bacterium
AATTAAAAAGGCTGTCTTCTTGCCCTATCTTAGAACTTTAAGACAGCCTATAATGTTACTTGGTTATTGTAAAATACTATTTCATCTCTTCAAGAATTGGTCCAATCATATACCCAGAAGTGAGTGCCCAAGCAACGTCTGCACCTGGAATGGAGTCATTCCCTCTCACTCCGCCGCCAGCATCTCCAATTGCATACAAGTTAGGAATAACATCCCCATTAGTGTCTAGTACTTGTAAGCTTGTATTAATTGTTAGACCACCAAGCGTAGTTGCATAACGAGGTTTTTGTTCAACTAAATAATATGGTCCAGCTCCGATTTCGGCAGTTAGATAGCGAGCATCCCGCCCAAACTCTTCGTCAACTCCCTTTTGCACATATTCATTATATGTTTCAATGGTTGCTTTTAAGTTATCTGAATCAATTCCAATAATATCTGCAACACCATCAACTGAGTCAGCATGAGCAAAAACAGGAGAAGACTTTCCGTTGTTTTCTAACCAACCATTGAGCATTTCTTCAGAAATACCATAACCGCCAATTTTAGCACTAAATGTATCAAACGTTGTTTGATCCATAAACAAGAACAATGTTCCATCTTCTTGTTTTGATTGTTCTGCAACAATGTTTCTTCCAGGACCCCTTTCATTTACAACGCGAACTCCTGTTCGGTCAACTAAAATACCACTTACATTCCATGATGCCATTGAACCATTATAAGTTGATTTGGCAATACCAGGCTTCCATTCTACACCATTTTCAAAAAGTTCCACAAAGCCCATATCTTGGTAGTCTGCACCAATTTCTTTTGCCATATCAATACCGTCACCACTTGCTAAAGCAGCACCATAGTATACAAAGTTATCCAATGTGTCAGGTAGTAGATCTTTTCGAGCTCCATGCCCACCTGTTGCAAGAACAACTGTATCAGCTTTAATCGTATATAAGGTTCCATCATTTGCAGTGGCTGCAACACCTACTACAGCACCATTTTCTATAAGTAATTCTTTACCTCTAGTATTAAGATATAAATCTACAGATGTTTCGTTTAGCTTTGCTTCTAAAGCATTAATAAGGCCAACACCGCCACCAGAGTAAATAAGAGCCCTGTCTACCGTATTTTCCCCAAGAGGCGTTAATTTTTCTGGAACTGGCGCTTTAACATAGTCAACTGTCCAGTCGGTTGCAATGCCCATATTTTCTGTAAATATACGCAAAATTTCGGAAATACTCTCATTGCCACCATTTTTCATATTATCATCATAGGCTAATTGAGGTGTATCATTATGCACACCTAAGTCTTTTTGTAGTTTTGATCCAGTTACCAAAGTGTATCCACCACTTAAAGCAGTGTGCCCACCTAACATAGCAGTTTTTTCAAGCAGAATAACAGAAAAACCTCTTTCTTCGGCTGATAAAGCAGCAGAAAGTCCTGCTCCACCGCCGCCTATAACTACAACATCAGTAGTTAATTCAACAAGTTCAGTAACTAGTGGTGTTTTTGATGGTTTTTCCCAGTCTTTAGGATCTGCTCCTGCTTTTGAAATTGCATCAGCAACTGCTGTACGTAATGCATAGGATGTTATCGTAGCACCTGCTATTGCGTCTATCGTTAAAGATTGATCTGCAATAATTTGTTTTGGAATAACATCTAGGGGGATGTCTGCAAGATGTGCTGTTTCTTCACTGCCAGTAATTTCGATACCCACAATTGCATCATTAGAAAATTCAACTTCAACATGTAGCGTACCATTATGTCCTTCCGCACTACCAGCATAGGTTCCAGCTTTAAACGCCGACTTTGAACAGCTCGTACCAACAATACATAAAAAAGCAAACAATGTTAACGCTTTTAAGAAGTATTTACCCATTTTTTTTGTAGTCATATTATACTACTCCTTAAATTATTTTATTTGAAGTACGACATTCTAATCGCAACTAATATCTTATCAAAGACAATTCAATACAGTATACTAGTAATATAAGTATTCTTATACTCTTCATACACATTAGTATAGCTTATGGGTATGTAGTTGTCAACGTAG
>CAYJOZ010000165.1:2144-4350 GCA_964371925.1 uncultured Treponemataceae bacterium
CGTAGATTTTTATGCTGTATTTTAAAATATTTCATTTATTCCCTACAGATTAAATCTCAAATTTTTCTTTCACAATTTACATTTACGTGCTATAATACGTGTATGAAAAAGATTTTTATTATTCTTTGTTATTTTCTTTTCTTTTTCCTCGTGTCTATTATCCTTGCAGGAGACTATAGTTTAAACACTACAATAATCTGCCTTATAATTAGCGCTACCAGTACATTGATTACAGTATTGGTATTTAGAAATCCTATACATTTCCCTTTTTCACCTTTTACATATATACGCTACCTAGTTTGCCTTCTCCTCTCAATTTATAGTAGTACTTTTTACACTTTAATTGCCTTTATTAAACGAAAAGGAAAAATCCCAACAGAAATAGCTAAGCTACCGCTAGAAAGTAAAAGCGGCTTTGCACGATTACTCATTTGCCAGGCCATTACCCTTACACCAGGAACGGTATCTGTTTCAAGTAAAGCCGGCTCTGTACACGTATTAAAAATTAAACCAGAAAGCTTAGATGGAGCACAAAAGTTTGATACTATACTACGAGGCAAGCAATGATTGAAAACATATTTTTTGTACTACTCTGTGTTACATTTATTATTCTTTCCTTTAGCATATTTAAAGGCCCGACACTATGGGATAGAATACTAGCAGCAAACCTTTGTTTAACAGTTACAGCAATGGCAATTATATTATATGCCATTGTTACAGTTAAACCATACTACATAGATGTTGCCCTTGTTTTTGTGCTAGTAGGATTTGTTGGAACACAATTTTATTCTACATTTATTTCTAGATTTGGAAGATTATAAGGGGAAATTTTTTGATAAGTTTTGCAAATGTAATTATAGCTATTGGCCTTATTCTATGCGTTATAGGAAGCATATGTATTTTTTGCACAAAGAATTTTAAACAAAAGCTATTGCTTTGTTCTATAATTGACTCATGCGGCTTTTTAACATTTTGTATAGGGATTATGATTAAAACAGGTTTTTCAATGACAACATTAAAAGTACTCCTTGTTTTAATTATTGCACTAATTATTAATCCTATTACCACAAACAATATTGCATACAATGCATTTTACCACAAAAAAATGGAGGATTTGTAGATGCATATCCTGTACAATGGTCTACTAATCTTATTAGTGGTACTTTCAGCAATAATTATATTTACTCATAAGCTGCGTGTAGCTATTATTCTTTCAGGATCATGCTCGATGTTTGCAGCACTTGTATACTTATTTTTAGCAGCCCCAGATGTTGCTTTGGCTGAGGCGATAATAGGAAGTACACTTGCAACCATAATATTACTATCAGGCACACAGAAATATAGAGTGTGCACCGTTTGTGCACTTCCGTCAGATACCAAAATGGAAATGAAACTATGGTCATGTATTCATCGCTGCACAACAAAAAAAGAACTTGAAGCAAATCTTGTGCATGTAAAAACTCAAACAGAATTACACGATCACTTTTACGATATTGGGTATAAAGTTGAATGCGAAAAAATTACATTATTTGGAGAAGAGGATTCGTATGTAATGAAAGATGTACTAAGCGATATTTCTAGAGAATTTCCTGAAACAAATATTGAAATTATTAAACCAATTGCAAGGAGGCTTTAGTGAAGAGAAAAATATTCTTATTTGTACTAATGCTTAGCGTCCTTGTGCTTGTTTTTCTTTCTCACAACTTGGCACGACCTGTAACTGCTAGTACATTGATGAATGAAGTTTTAACTGTTTACAAGGAGACAGGAGCAATAAATGCCGTAACAGCAGTATACTTAGATTTTAGAGTCTTTGATACACTTTTCGAAACATTTTTATTATTAGTTGCAACACTAGGATTAAGTCAGTTTTTACGCTTAGAGCAAACTGAAAGAATACATATTGAATCAGATGAAAGCGATAATTATAGACCTTCAATCATTGCAAGTTCAGTATTACACTTTATTTTACCATTATTTATAATTGTTGGAATAGCTGTAACAAGTTTTGGCCCAAACTCCCCTGGTGGTGGATTCCAAGGGGGCGCTATCCTTGCAGTTCTTGTTATGGTGCTGTATTTAACAGACAAGCACATGAACTTACCACTATTAACTTTTGAATCCTTAGAAAAATTTGTATACATTATATTTTTAATACTAGTTTCCCTATACTTCTTACTCTATTTTACTTTTGCAGATTTTCATC
>CAYJOZ010000166.1:0-4235 GCA_964371925.1 uncultured Treponemataceae bacterium
TAAACATGTATATAAGGTCTCGGTAGCGAATAACTTCGCGAAGTTTTAAATCTAATAATTTTTTATGTGGTTCAAGTATAGTGTCCCACTTTTCATTTTGCTGAATATTTTCCATTTATGTTCCTTTTGCGTATACCACTGACTGTAACACTTATTTTTATCCACAGATTACACAGATTATTACTTATAAACCCATCTGTCATTCTGAGCCTACCCAATACTCTTTCCCCCGACTCTGTCATTCTGAGTCTACCCGATAGCTGCACCCTTGAAGAATCTACTACTCAAGCATTTATGATATCAGATAAGTCTTCCCAATTTGGATTATTTCTTTTTATGAGCCTTTCTTTCTTCGAACGTGTCCAGCCCTTTAATTGTTTTTCACGTTCAATAGCATTTTCAGCTAAGTCAAACATTTCATAATGAATGAGTTTATTCACCTTATAACGTTCTGTAAACCCTTCGTTAATCTTTGTTTTATGCTCATGTACTCTTCTTATTAGATTGTTTCTAACTCCAATATAAACTACTGTATCATTGAAATTTGTCATAACATAGACGTAATACATAATAGATTCTTCCTGTAGTCCAGTAGATAGCAGAGTCAGAATGACGACTTTCGCATAGCAGATACCAGAGTCAGAATGAAGCGCTTTACCCGCCACAATTAGTAACTAGTACCTAGTCATTCGTAATTAATCTAATTTTTTTACCGTTTCTTTTATAAGCTCGCTCGAACCTTTTTTCATAATTAATACATTTCCGTCTTTTACGCTGACGAGTAAGTCTTCCACACCACACATTACAACGGGTGCATCTGAATATACAAAGCAATTATCGCAGTCTATTTGTGCAACGTTTCCAACTGTTGCATTTCCTTCGTTATTATTGTCAAATTGGCTTGCAAATGAATCCCACGTTCCTATGTCTTGCCAACTAAAAGTCGACTTTATGGCAAAGGCTTTATCTGTTCTTTCAGCTACAGCATGGTCAACTGAAATTGCAATACTTTCTTCATATGCTTTTTCCATATATAGCCACGAATCTATGTATGAAATACCATCTTTTACTCGTGGCTTAGGTATGTCCTTCTCTTTTATTTTAGAAAATGCATTTGATACTTCTTTTGTGTGCTCTTGTAACTCATTGATGAATGCAGATGGTTTTACACAAAACATGCCGCTATTCCACCAAAAATTACCTTGTGCCAAATAGTCCTGCGCGGTTTTGCTATCAGGTTTTTCCTTAAAAAGATCTATCTTAAAAATAGTATCAGTATCGGTCTTTGATACTTGCATATAGCCAAACCCAGTAGAGGCTTCTGTAGGTGGAATGGCAAAGCAAACAAAGGTGCTTTTTTGCGCTTGAATGTAAGCTTTTTCAACATCTGATTTAAAAGATTCAAATGTACTAATTATATGATCACTCGTTAATACCAGTAGGGGTGCTTCAATCTCTTGTGTTGCACGTATATACTGGGAAATAAGTGCTATTGGTGGGGCTGTGTGTTTTTGACACGGTTCTGCAAGTACAATAAGTTTTTGTTCTAAACAGTTTTTATCTTCACTCGTTAAAGTAGCTGCATATTTTGCACATTGTTCTATTGTTTTTTGCAAAATATCTTGCCGTGTGACAATAAAAATGTTACCTTCCGGTTGTAGCAAAAAAGATCTTTCAAGTGAGCGCTGCAAAAATGATAAGCCATTTTCTAGTGCCATAAATTGCTTGGGAAATTCTTTATTTGAAACAGGCCAAAGTCTTTCGCCAAAACCACCTGCTAAGATAAGTATGTTCATAATAATTCCTAATTTGTAATTCCTAATTCCTAATCATCTTTGCCCATCTCAATTCAGAAAATTAGGCATTCATAATTCGGCATTGGGAATTGATTAGATTTTTTCAAAAATAAACTGGCAAAATGTTTTTATCCTGTTTATAAATGATGTATCTATACGGTCGCGTAAAAAGAAAATACTAAAAGCGTCAACTCCGCCTATACCATACAAAATTATAGAATCCTCATGCTTAAAAACGTAAACGATTGATTGCATGTTATCTTTATTTACAACAGTAAAACCACTGTATTTTACATTACTAGTATTTGCCATTAAGTAGAACAAATCATCTGAAGTTTGTTCAAATGAAATTGCTACATCGATTCTCCCAAATGGATCCATGTGTAAATTTGCATTAAGATTTCCTGAGTTCTTACCTATATTTTCTGATATAACCTCTGCACTTGAATACAAATCATAAAAGGCATCATTGTGCTCTGAATAATAAGGAATACCAACATAGCCGTCAATATCTAAAAGCAAGGGCTTCAGTGTATCAAATAAGTCCTCGTTTCCTTCGTAGGGTCTTATTTGAATAACTTCTGCAAGGTAAGCGGGTTTCAGATCCTTAATAGTATCTATAACTTTTTGTGTGCCCTCATTTACTGGGTTTAAGCTCATGTTTTTTGCTTTACCAATATTGCGTATAAGTATTTCACCGTTTTCTAGTTTTTGTCGCTCTTCTGAAGATAGTTTATTATTAAAAACATCTTGTGAAAATAATAATGTTGAAGTTATAAAAAGTAATATGCTTACTACTACCTTTTTTCCTAGTTTGTTTGCCATGAATATTCCTCTTCTTCTATGGTATGATTTTGCAAAAGACTTGCGATGCAAATTATGTTAGTTTTTTTTGCAATTTGTTGCTGCGCATTTTTATATTCCTCTGTGTCACAAAACACGATAAGAGTATTATCATCTGTTTGATATGTTACAGAATCTGTCTTATACAGGGGAATTTGTACTGCTGTGCAGGCAAAGTCAAATAAAAACTCTAAGTCGGTGTTTCCAACAATGAGCACACTTTTACAATTACTCTTATAAATAACATCGCAAATTATTTCTTTGTAGTCTTTCATGAGGCGAGCAGTGCGTTTAAAATAACGAGAACTCCTATGCATGAGTTCGTTCATTCCAGTAGGAGTTAGCACATATTGTATATTTCGTGCAGAGATTTTTTTCATGTATAGCCAACCCTTATCACTAAAACGCTTTAATAGTGCGTTAGTCATTCCAAGCGATAAATTGGTAGAACTTGCAAGTTCTCGTTGGCTTGCATTTGGGTTTTGAGTGAGTGTTTTTTGTACTTGAGACAAGTGCTGTATATCTGAGTTTTCTTGCATAGTATTTTAAAGGGATTTTTGCCAGTGGCAAAGATTTTTTTGAGGGTGAATGATACATAAATATTGCCACGGCCGAAACACATTTGCATGATATGTATCAATTGTTCAATTATTGAACATTATATAGTATTTGTATTTGTTTTGCAAGCCTAAAATGTAAAAATTCATCAATATTGTTTTATCCGCAGGTTACGCAGATTAGTATAGGCAATACACACAAAAATATTCCCCTATAAAACAGTTACCAGTGGCGTGAAGCTTAAAAAGGCGTGCCCCAGGAGGGTGAGTTAAGAGAGGGAACCTGCGGGCGTCGCAACTTTGAGCCCGGTTCCCTTTCTTATAAAATATTGTATTAAGTTTCCGGCTTTTACAAAAGCATAATAATTAAAAAAAATACCACAAAATTTGAAAGAACAAAACTGATATGAATTCGTAATTACACTTATATCCCCATATTCATACATGCTCTAACTTCATTAAGGGTGTTTACTGCCATTTCTCGTGCTTTATCTACACCGTTTAAGAGTACTTGTCTAATATAGTCTTCTTGGGTTTCAAGCTGTGCTCGTCTTTCTCGCATTGGGCGTAAGGTTTCGTTTAAACATTCGGTGAGCATGTTTTTAAGCATGCCGCCGCCACCGTCGCCAATTTTTTCTGCGATTGCAGCTGGATCTTCACCATTGCATAGTGAAATAAGCATTAAAAGGTTTGCAACTTCCGGCCTGTTTACAGGATCATAGGTAATAAATCTTTCTGCGTCTGTTTTTGCTTTTTTTATAAGTTTTGCAGTTTCATCTTCAGTTGCGCTTATCATAATAGCATTCCCGCGGCTTTTACTCATCTTTTGACTTCCGTCAAGCCCCAATATATGTGGAGTTTTACTTAATAGCGCTTGTGGTTCTGGAAATACCGGATTATTTGGGCTAAACTTTTCGTTAAAGCGCCGTGCAATTGTTCTTGTCATTTCAATGTGTGGGAGCTGATCTTTTCCAACTGGCACAACAGTTCCCTTACAAAAGAGTATGTCACAGGCTTGGTGCACAGGGTAGGTGTACAT
>CAYJOZ010000167.1:0-4227 GCA_964371925.1 uncultured Treponemataceae bacterium
TCTTGAAATGTTAAAATATTTTGAACTTCCGCACCGCGAAATTTATAGATTGATTGGTCATCGTCGCCTACCACACATACATAGGTTCCATCTCCAGCTAATTGCTGCAAAAGCATAAATTGTGCAACGTTTGAATCTTGATACTCGTCAACCATTATTACCTTAAAGCGATAGTGCATCTGTTCTCTTATTTTATCGTTTTGTTGTAAAATAAGTGTCGGCAGCATAATTAAATCGCCAAAGTCAACATTCCCCGTCTCTCGCAGACGCTCTTGATAAATTCTATATAAATGAGGGAACTCAATATCGGTACTAATGTTCACCAAACCTGGTGAGTCAGGCGTTAAACAATAATCTTTTGCACGCGATATTCCATGCGCTACAATTGAAGCTTGCTGCCGTGTAAGGGAAGTACACTTTGTTAAAAGTGTGACCATGTCATCGTCATCATATACAGAGAAATTTGACCCAAGTCCTGCATGCTCCCCATAAAGACGCAAAAACCATGAACCAAAAGAGTGAAATGTTCTAATTTGAGTATAAGCTGCCCTCGGCTCTAAAAGACGAGCACGCTCTGCCATTTCATTTGCTGCTTTTTTCGTAAAGGTAACGGCTAAGATATTTCTAGGGTCATAATCTTTTTCGCCTATAAGATAGGCTATTTTAGTAGTAATTACTCGCGTTTTTCCAGAACCGGCACCAGCTAAAATTAAGAGAGAGTCTCCTTCATGAATTGCAGCTTCTCGTTGCTCTTCATTTAGAATTGAAAGATAGTCAATCTTTGACATAATTTCCTACCACATCCACGCCGCGCACTCCTGTAATTTGAACTTTTACTATTGAACCTGGCTGAATTTTATCGACATCATCAAAATCTTCATCATAGCGCACAACACAAGCTCCATCTACTTCTGGGGCTTGAAACCAAGCGCGACCTAATGCAACCGCTTCACCATCAATAAGCTCTTCTATAATTACATCATATGTTTTGCCTACATGCGCTTGTAGTTTTTCCTCTGTAATAATACTCTGCGCGCTCTGAAGTGTTTCGACGCGAGTCTTTGCAGCTTTTGCAGAAACTCTCTTTTTCATATCATATGAAGCAGTACCTTCTTCTCTACTATAAGAAAAGCATCCCGACCAATCAGGACGAATTGTTTTCAAAAAATATTCCGTATTTGATGCAGCTTCATCTGTTTCACCTGGAAAACCGCATAGAAAAGTGGTACGAATTGCAGCATCGGGCAAAGCTGCGCGAACATCATTCACGAGCTTTTCATATATGTCTTTTGACCCTAGGCGATTCATAGCAGTAATTATTTGATCATCTCCTGATTGAAAAGGCATGTCAAAGTAGTGTAAAAACCTTGAATCATTTTTAATAATTGGTAGTATATCACGTGGGAAATGATCTGGGTGAATATACAAAAGGCGCACCCAAAAATCACCTTGTAAGGCACTAATTTTTTCTAACAATTCTGCTAAAGGGCTCTTTCCTATTTCACTCCAATCAAATGATTTTTGTTGGGCTTTTGTAAAATTTTCGCTGCCATAGGCTGCAATATCTTGTCCCAAAAGATTAAACTCAAAAAATCCTTTTTCATGAAGCTCTTTTATTTCATTGACAATTGATTCTATAGAACGACTTCTTAAGCGCCCTCTAATAAGTGGAATGGCACAAAATGAGCAGTAGTTATCACACCCTTCCGTAATTTTTATATAACTCACGCGAGGAAAATCAAAAAGGTTTGTTCTTTTCCCATCACATACACCTTTTTGTTCATATGTTTCTACTGGCCGATTACCATCGCTAATCTTATCTACCAATGCATCAATTTTTGATAAATCGCCATTCCCAAATATACCATCTACTTCAGGTAAGTCCGTTTCAAACACATCGGCATACCGCTCAGACAGACAACCTGCCATAAGAATTTTTGCCTTTGGGTAATTTTCCCGTGCAGATAAGACAGCATCTAAGGATTCTTTTTTAGCACTCTCAATAAATCCACAAGTATTTACTACAATTAAGTCTGCATATTCAGCATCTGTTACTAAGTGCCAACCTTTATCCTGCAAACGACGAGTTATTAATTCTGCATCTACTTGATTTTTTGCGCAACCATGTAAATCAATGTAAAAATTGTTACTCAATATCCATTACCACAAGTTTATAAACATTAGTATCTTCTCTTATCCATCGCACATCTTGAGCAGAAACTTCACCAGGTAAACCTACTTCTAAATCATAAGTCCTTCCATCAGCTATCAACTCCATTGTAACAGCATTTGAATTGGACATCCAAAGACGAATTGCATTATTTGCCTGCATTATTAATTCATCCCCAGACATAAAGAGCGTCTCAATGGCTTCATTGCTATCTGTAATATATCGCTGCAAGCATACATCCCGAAATGTCGCATTTATTGTAAACGGATACGCCCTATTATCTTGTAAAATAACTGTTTGAGAAAGAGTAGTGGGCAATTCTGATGCAAGTGCTATTTCATTTCCATCTTCTAAACCTAAAGGTGATGCAGTTGTTGTCTGTGTAGTTAGAAAAGCTCGAATCTCAGCTCCCAGTTTTGCATCTACATTAGAAATATCAGATAAGAAAATGGTAAAATCTGACCCATTTTTTCCATCTACATCAATTTCAAGCTCTTCACCTAGTTCAACAAATTGTAACCCCATTGGAGTTTCAAACGCTAAAGCATTTAATGTATCTTCTATTTCTAAGTATACTGTCTCCTCATTTATACGAAGTGAAAGCCTATCGCCTTCATAGAGCCTTTTTTGAAATGGAATAGCTGACAATGCATATGTTTGACCCTTGCTTTGAGCAAGACTAATTGCACTTTCATTCAATTGACGAGGTACTATAACAAAATAATACACAAGCAATAATGTTGCAATGCAGACAGTTAAAAAACACGATGCAATAATTATTATTTGCTTTGTATGATTCTTTTTGGGATGTAAAAGTGTAATAGGAGTTGGCGTTTCTTGAATAAGTTTGGCATTAAAAATTTTCAAGATGTATGCCGAGTCTAAACCTAGATAGTCACAATAATTGCGTAAAAATCCTGTTACATACGTGACACTGGGAAAAACATCAATTCGTTCATTTTCCAAAGCTTCAATGTAATGCTTAGATATGGTCGTATCTCTTGCTACCATATCAACAGTAATATTTTTTTCTTCCCGTTTCTCTTTTAAGATTGCTCCAAAATTTTCCATCTCTTCCTACTGTTCTGATTCTGCAAACAAAAAATCATTAAATGTACTTCCCGCAGAAGGCATATCGAAAAGAAAGCGCATATCTGGAATGTTTTGATTTAATGCATAATTTGTAAAATCGAATATAAATATTACCCCATCCACAGATGTCGCTTCTACACGGCGAATCAATAGAGTATCGGGAGTAATTGCTAATTTTATAGTTCTAAACCCTTCGGTTGTATTTCGTCTTGTTAATAAAAGTTTAACAACCATTTCCTCAGCTTCTTGCGTACCCACTGCAGCTGCATTTAAAGGAACAGGTTCTTGTCCAACTTCATAGGCTATTGAATAATAGCGTTTCATGAGTGTAAGCCCTTCTGGCGTAGCTAAACTCATCCCACTCGTAGAAGAACCTGAACCAGAGACTTCTTGAGTTAAAATAACATTGCTACCAGGCAAATAAATTGTGAGCTGATTGCCATTAAAAACAATGGCTTGCGTTGACGGCTTTGAAAAATCAATATGCAATAAATTAGGTTGCTTAAATGATACTCTAGCTTCCATTGCACTTGCATTTTCGCCTACTCGTATAGACATGTCTGCTTCGTAACTCTGAAGGCCAGAAACAGTGGCAGATACTGACTCAAAAAAATCACCAGCTGTTAAAATTGAGCTTTGTGAAAAAGAAAAAGAAGCCAAAATTAACAATAGTATAGTGGATAAAAATATTTTTTTTAGCATAAAACAATCCTTTGCAAGTTTTAATTATATAAAAAAAGTATGTCTAAGTCAAGGTTAGGTCACAGAAAAAGTACGTTCGTCTCATAAACTTACTGTTTATTGTAAAGCGTAAAACTCTCTTTTTTCCTTTTAATTTTGCTTTGCCTTAACAGTCCGTTTTTAGACTCCAAAATCTTTTTTTTCTTATAAAAACGTTTTATTAGGGAAGACAAAACCCTTAATTGCGAAGCACGGTTTTTTCTTCCCTAAAACCCATCTTTTTC
>CAYJOZ010000168.1:0-4206 GCA_964371925.1 uncultured Treponemataceae bacterium
TTATTGATATTCTAAAAAAATATACGGGTATTGGACATCGATTAGAATATTTTCATACTTGGAAAAAGGGAAAATGCGAATATAGGTTTTATAATGATTCTGCTGCAACAGTGCCAGAATCTGTTGTTGCGGCAATTAGATCTTTTCCAGAGGGATTGCTTCTTATTACGGGGGGAACCGATAAAGAGCTCGATTTTTTACCTCTTGTAAATTCCCTAAGTGAAGCGAAAGATGATAACTTGCAAGCCTTATTTTTGTTGGGCGGGACAGGTACTGATAAATTTTTAGCACTCTTAAAAGAAAAAAATGTAGCAATTGACTACTCTGGACCATACAATAGTTTAGAAAATCTTTTAAAAGATGTAAAAACCTATTTAGAAACAGGGAATGTGCATGAATCTTTTCCCGTTGTTTTTTCGCCAGGAGCAACTTCATTTGGAATGTTTAAGAATGAGTTTGACAGGGGAAACAAGTTTAAGAATTGTGTAAAAGATATGCTTGTGTAGGCATAAAAAATGCTCTGCAAACGCAGAGCATTTTTTATTGTATTATAACTTCTTTTTAGTCATTAAAATCAAATTCGATATCACGGGTAAAGAATGAAATTCCAAACCCAATATCGCTTCTATATCCATTTAGCATAGAATTAAAGCGAAATTGTCCCCACTTTACATGTGCACCAAGAATGAATCCGTCTGCAGTTTCATTTCGCCTTCCAAGCTCGCTAAAAGTAAAATGCAAACCAGTTCTGAAGTCTAGTATTTGGCTAGGTCCACCAGTAATATTCTTTTCTGCATAAAAAGGACTAAATGCTATATTTACTGGTGTAAAATAGATTTGCATTAAATCTTTAGTTAAGAAACTATATCCAATAATTGGAGCTATTTGAATATTAGCCTCAAACATTGCTTTACTTGAAAGCCCAACATTGAGAGATGCTTCACCTCCAAATGTAAAACCATTACTTCTTAAAACACTTATTTCACCTCTAACTCCACCTGTAATGGTGTGTGCAGGATCTCCTTCTTCGCCAGGTACTAAAATACTTAGAATGCCAAATGGCTCATCTGCCGATGTTATTGTTGAGTAATTGTACTCTGCACCATAACCAGTGCTGAACATTGTTTGGGCATACAATGTGCTTGTTAAAAGCAGTATGCTAAAAATAATAATCTTTTTCATATTTTTCCTTTCTAAATTCTTACGAGGTCTCTAAGGCTTATAGTAATATCAAGTCCCCAATAACCTTTATTTTCATTAAAGCCATATCCAGCATCTTCTAATTGTTGCCATTTAAAATCAAATCCAAGTGCAACGCCATTAAAGTCGTTTTGACTTCCTTGGGTTGAATAGATTCCTATTTCTAATCCTGTGCCAAAATACACAGAAGTTGATTTTTCTGCACCACCACTCAATCCAAAATCAGTTGCTACAGTTATGGGTAGTAGAGAAAAAGTATAGTAGGCTGGAAGTCTATATGGTTGAAGTTTATACCCAAACACTGGAGTTATTTTGAAATTTGCTTCTATAAGATTTGTAAAAAAATTATCTAAACTGTTTTCTGACTCGTTAATTTGATTTCCCCATGCATCGTATTCTGGCTCACCCACCTTAGGAAATTCCCGGATATTCATACCGAGAGTAGCTTGTGCAAGTCCTCCAATGTATAATTCTCGAGAAAGCGAGTGCGTAATCTCAGCAGAATATCCAATTCGACCACTTTGGAATACGCCAAAGTCACTTTCTTGGTTTTTGTCATCAGAAAGTGCCACGTTCATTGTCAACCCATGCCCTAGCGTTGTTTGCGCAAAAGCTGATGCTGTGCAAAGTAGCAAGGCAATTACTACAATCTTTTTCATTTATTTCTCCTGTAATTTTAGTCTATTCTTTTGTTGTCGGTGCGCCAAAAAGATCTGTTGTTTTTATGCTCACTGAAAAAGAAAAATTTCCGAGTAAACTATTGTTTTTTAGTACGCCGTTGTGCCAGTTTTGACGTCCCCAGTATGCGTGAGCGCCCAAGCCAAGGCTTACAGCTTTTACTCCAACTCCACCGAATCCTATACTAAAACCAACAAGTCCAATATAGGTTTGTATCCCAGTTTTATAATCGAGCGTAGTGAACCCAATCTCTGAATCACCGAGACCTTTGTTCGTTGTAAATACAATAGGCTGAAACAAAGCTTGGAAAAAGAATCCGTTGAGATACGTATAACCTATGCTGGGTGCTAGACTCCATTTAGCCAAAATATCATTATCTCTCGCAACATCGATCGATGCTCCAATGCTTCCCTCTAACCCAAATGTAAGACCAGCTGGAAAAGCATACTGGATATCTACAAATCCTGATAAAGACCCTATTTCGGGTATCGTCTCTACACCGACAACTGCTTCAGGATCTTCTTGGAAAGGAACAGATGCACCGGCTCTTACGCCCCATGAAAGAAGGGGGTAGGCATATAAACATGCTCCAATCCCCAATAATACCACACACACTACTAATTTTTTCATAGCAAAATCCTTTTTTTTACCATATATAGCTATTTCTATATGTTGACACAATAGCGAATTTGAAGTAATGTGTCAATACAATATAGGAGATATTATGAGAAAATTAGTCACTAAAAAAAGTGTAACAATGTGTTGTTTTTTCGCATTGCTTTTTCTACTAGGTAGTTGTGTTTCTTTTACGCCATCGTATATCTCATACGAAGACGATGTACATGAAGATGGAATGGGATATATTTATGGTCGCTTTTCAACGCTTCCAATGACAGAGGGAGGAGTATCGATTCTTTATAACGCTCCGGTTTCTGAATATCTTGAAGATTATTATTTTGGGTATCCAAAATTCTCACTAGTTATTGGTGATAATGCCTTTTTTTATGGACTAGAAGCCGATGAAATGGTACAAATGATGGCTGTAAGACCTGGAACATATTCAATTGATGCGATTGAAAGGCTGTCATATGAAGAGCTAAATTTAGAACCACTAGACTTTGACGTTGTAGGATATAACAATGAAATTATAGTTGAACCTAATACAGCAGTGTACATTGGGGATTTTTCAGGCACTCATGGGCGAGATTATGATAACGAGCTTGTATGGGATGTAACAAATCCTGTAAATAATTATGACCAAACTACAGCTGAACTTAGAGAAAAATATAGTTTACTTGAAGACTCTAATATTACTTTTACTTCTAACATGAATTAATAACAAAGGATTTTATATGAAAACAATAAAAAGTATTTTATTTATCGGATTGCTATTAGTTGTGCTTCTTGGATGTGCAAGTAATGACCCAGGGTTAATACAGCGAGACTTTGATTCAACGGTTGAGACAATTGGTGAAAACAATAAATCTGGTGGTACTGGGATTAATAGTAGTGCTTCAACAGATGGATCGGCTTATATTTATGGACGATTCTTTTTAAGCCAAATGAATAGAAGTGGACTAGAAGATGATGGAAATCCATTGTATGGCTTAATAGTAAAAAATATTGACACTGATGAAGAGTTTATATTTGTATTAGAGGGTGTAGCAAATGCTACCACACAGCTTGCTGCTGTTCCGCCTGGTACCTATCGCATAGAATCATTAAACAGACTGTATGAAGATGGTAATGAAATCATCCCTATACGTCCTGTTGTTATGGACTTAACACTTGGTGTTTCTGATGAAAAACGAGCAGAAGCTGAGGAAGCACGAGCAAATGATGATGACTATACGCTAAGTGAAACCTTTGATGCGGCTGTTGCTAATTATAACCGAGAGTTTACAGTAGAAAAAAACAGCGCTTTGTACTTAGGAGATTTTATTCTTAGTTATAACTATTATGTTCAAAATGGAGGAAATATAATTTACTATTATACTAGCACTCAGACATTCCCACCTTTGGATAGATATGATGAAACTACAGAGTCTCTCTATGCTCGATTTCCATATATGAAAGACGAGTCTATTGAGTATAGTTCAAATATGGACTATGTTACAAGATATTTGCCATGGGATAACTTTTTTACTGTATTTGAACAAACAGGAAAGGCAGTAGAAAAATCACGATAGGTACATAGGCTTATCGAATAAAAAAAGGGGCTATTTTTTATAGTCCCTTTTTTATTTGAACGAGCATTAGAGGGAATTTTCTGTTAATTTTATAGATTGCTCTTAAATTTCCTCTAATTCCCTCTAATTCCCTCTAATT
>CAYJOZ010000169.1:0-2213 GCA_964371925.1 uncultured Treponemataceae bacterium
TGAACATTTTTTACACCCACTTTTTGTAAGGGGATTTCTCTGTTGTCAAGTTCACTTTGTATATCTTTCATAATCATCCGTTATTTTTTGCAGCTTCCAACGTATTTTGCATTAGCATTGCTATTGTCATTGGCCCCACTCCACGCGGAACTGGTGTGATAAAACTTGCAACTTCCATTGCTTCATCGAAGTCAACATCGCCCACAAGCCTAAAGCCAGATTTTTTTGTATCGTCTGGAATACGGTTCACACCTACATCAATTACAACCGCATTTTTTTTAATCATATCGCTACTAATCATTTTGGGGCTTCCAACTGCTGCAACTAAAATATCTGCTTGACTTGTGATACTTTTAAGGTCTTTTGTTCCAGTGTGACATATCGTTACCGTTGCATTTGTTTCACGGCGAGCCATGAGAAGAGCTAGAGGTTTACCTACAATATTTGAGCGACCAACTATTACCACATGCTTGCCGTTTGTTTCTATATTCATTTCTTTTAGGAGGCGCAGAACTCCATTTGGCGTACATGGCAAAAACCCATCTCGTCCAATGAGTAGATTTCCTGCACTTACTGGGTGAAATCCGTCAACATCTTTTTTAGGATCTATTGCTTCAATTACTTTTTGCTCGTCTATGTGTTTTGGAAGCGGGAGCTGCACAAGGATACCGTGCACTTTTGCATCGTTATTTAGTTTGGATATAATGGAAAGAAGTTCATGTTCTGTGGTGTTTTCTGCAAGATATATTGCCTTGTCGACCATTCCTGCTTCTTTAAGAGCCTTTTCTTTTGCCGTTACATACGAAACGCTTGCAGGATTTTCGCCTACTAGCACGACTGCAAGGCAAGGCTCTATTCCTGATTTTTTTAAATTTTCTACTTCTTTTGCAACTTCTAATCGAACTTTTTGGGCTATTGCAAAGCCGTCAATAATTTTTGCTGACATTTTAACTTCCTACTTTTCACGATATGGACAATGAATGCATTATATGATACACTTATTTACAGTATACTCGATTTTGATTTTTTTTTCTATAGAGTTACAAAAAGTTAATTAGATAATGGAGAAATTTAGTATGAAACATATGAGAGCAGTATTAAGCCTTATTCTTCTTTTATGCACATTCCCCCTTGTATCACAGGAAGTAGGAAGTGATTCTGAAGAAAACATAGTTGTTTACAAGATGAACCAAGAGGGTGATCAACACATTGCTTTAAATCTTAATCTTGGCATTCCATACAATCCTTTTGGAACATTGTTAGTAGGCGGCTCTGGGTCAATTGGATACAATCGATTTATTACTGATAATATTACATTGGGTGGTAGCCTTTCTTTTGCCTATAATCAAACGTTAGGTAGCAATGTATTTTATTTTGTGCCATTAACACTCAGGGTAGCATATCAATTTGATATAGGAGCTTGGGAAATTCCACTTTCACTTGATTTTGGGGTTGCATGGGAAAACTATATTGATAGAATGTATTTTGGACTTGCCGTTCGTCCTGAAGTTGCAGCTTACTACCGCTTTAATACCGATTGGTCTTTTGGACTTCACACAGGGTTATACATACTACCACAATGGTACAGTGACCCAACCTATAACGCAGTAGGCCTTATTCACGATATTGGGCTTTCAGTTCGTTACCACTTTTAAGACAGGACAAAACAATGATGAAATTTTTAAAACTTATACCAATACTATTTGTATTTTTAGCTTGTGAACAAGGTGTCATTTTTCATGATATAGCCCAAGAAATAAAACTTGAAGAGCCAAACATATTGGGAAACATTAACTCAGTTGTAAAGCTTGAAGGTACTTTATACACCCAAAATGGCAATGTATACAAAAAAGAGTTAGGTACCATTCGGGGCTGGACAAAAATAAGTGCTCCTGGAAGAGTTATTATGCTTGCTTCTGATGTTACATATCTTTATGCACTAACAGCAGAACAAGAAGGTGAAGATGGGTACATACATAAATATCAAGTACACGTGCTAAACGCCAGCGGAGGCTGGGATCCAGTGACTGGCGCTTCAATTACAGTAAATAGCGAAGAAGACACAACAAGCAAGGTAGCCCTTTTTGATAATGGTGTAATTGGTGGAGCTGATAATACAACGGGAAGAAAAGCCTATGTCAGAATTGATGGAAATGTAAAGCAATTGAATGGAAAGACTGATGTTACCACAATAACTGCAGAAAGTGGTAATG
>CAYJOZ010000169.1:2223-4192 GCA_964371925.1 uncultured Treponemataceae bacterium
TTCACGTGCCTTTAGTTCAAATGGCACTCGGCTTTACTCAATTCGCGAAGGAACATTAAGCTTTTCAGACACTGACACAGAAGATGCGAGCTGGACTTCTTCCGCAATCACCGTCACTGATGCAACAACAATGGTGTATGCAGACGATAAACTCTATGTTGGAACAAGCGAAGGCTTAGAGCAAGTGACACTTGATGCTAGCGGAGATCCGACAGGCAAAAGCAATCTTGGCTCAAATGCAGAAGCTGCAACTGGCGAAAAGGAAATTACCGCAATTGGTTATTTTAGCGATGATGATGGAAATGCAATCTACACCGGAGCAATAAGCCAGTATAGCACAAAGAACAATGGCCTTTGGGGATACTACCCATCAAGGGGCAATTGGAACTTTGAATAGGCGGATCATTTTTAATTCCTAATTCAAAATATAGATGAAACGTAGTGGTTTATTGCAATAAACCACTACGTTTCTTTTTAATGAGGCATTCGTAATTAGGAATTACCTAACATATTTCTTATATTCGCTATATCCTTTTTCATCCATTTCGTCATATGGAATAAAATTGAGCGATGCTGAGTTTAAGCAATAACGCAGTCCACCTTCATCTTTTGGGCCATCAGGGAACACATGCCCCAAGTGGCTATCACCTAACACACTTCGAACTTCTGTACGCACCATAAAAAAACTATTGTCCGAATGTTCTGCAATTTTTTCTTCAGCAATAGGGCGAGTAAATGATGGCCACCCAGTACCCGAATCGTACTTGTCTGTAGAACTAAAAAGAGGTTCTCCGGTTATGATATCGACATAGATACCCTTTTCTTTATTATCCCAATATTCATTATCAAACGCTCTTTCTGTTCCTTCATTCTGAGTTACATCAAATTGCAAGGGTGTTAATCGCTCTCGAAGCTCTTCGATGCTTGGTTTTGAGTATTGTGATACATCAAGCTTATCAATTTCAAGCACAATATCCTCGAGCGTTTCAAATGTAATATGGCAATAGCCATTAGGATTATTTTTTAAATAATCTTGATGGTAATCTTCAGCTAAAAAATAATGATCCAAGGGCTCAAGCTCTGTAACAATTTGCGCAGAATACTTTTCTTGCACGGCATTAAACACCGTTTCAAGGATAGGAACATCTGCTTCATCCACATAGTACACACCTGTCCTGTATTGCGTTCCAATATCATTGCCTTGCTTATTTAAACTTACTGGGTTAATAATCTTAAAAAATTGCTCAGTAAGTGTTTTTAGGCTCACGATACTTGGGTCGTACTGAATGTGCACTGTTTCAGCATGCCCTGTGTTTCTGTAAATAACATCTTCATAACTTGGGTTAGAAGTTGTTCCATTTGCAAACCCAGATGTTACATCGTATACTCCAGGTATTCTTGAAAAATACTCTTCTACACCCCAAAAGCAACCACCTGCAAAATAGATGTCATGAATATTATCCATATTGATATTCACATTTCGTTTACTGTTCATACCCTCTCCGTTCTCTTGCTTCGTTTCGTTTTTTGCTCCAGCAGAACAGGCCATTAGCAAGAAAAATGCCACGACTGCCATCACGAGCTTTTTAGTTTTCATACTTATATAACAATGTACTACTAGAAGTGTAACACTGGAAAGTGAGTTTGTTACAAACAAAAAATTGTTGTTTAAAGCATACTCATTAAATACTTTAGACACTATCCATTGACACCCGCTCAAAAAACCGCTACTATTCCTACATGGAACCAATAACACTACTTGCCTTTTTAGGAAACTATGGCAGAAAATACGAAAAAAATAGGCACAATGTTGCCTGGCTTTTTGCAGACTCTTTACCACAGCTTAGTGGCGTAACATGGCAAAAAAAGTTTAAGGGACAGTTTACTTCTTTTATCATTGACGGAAGACAGGTGTACGCAATAAAGCCCGAAACATATATGAACCTGTCGGGGCAAAGCATACAAGAAT
>CAYJOZ010000170.1:0-4189 GCA_964371925.1 uncultured Treponemataceae bacterium
TACATTTAGATATGGATGATTTTGGAACAGGTATTTCTTCTCTGACAATGCTTCATGAGCTTCCAATTGATACATTGAAATTAGATTTGCGATTTATTAAAAGTTATGATGAATCAAAAGCTAATGCTGGTATCATACACTTTATTGTATCCCTAGCACGTCAAATGGAACTTGAACTTGTCGCAGAAGGAATTGAAACAGAAAATCAACTCGAATTTTTAAAAAATATTGGCTGTGATATTGGACAAGGATATCTATTTTCTAAACCTGTTTGCGCAGACGAATTTATAGAAATGCTTAAAGAATGGGGGATAACAGCAATTGAGTATACTACAACTGATTTAAATCTCCCCATTCAAATGAATGATTTATGGATTCCCGACTCAAATTTTAATGTTATTTTTAACACCATTGCAGGGCCAACTGCAATATATGAATTTACCCAAGAAGTTTCAAGTGTAAAAGTTCTTAAAATGAACGATGAATATCTTCAAGTAATGGAAGTAGAAAAATCAGGAAAGCATCATACATTTAATGAACTTATCCAATTAATACTACCTGAAGATTTAACAGAACTGCAAAGAAAGATAGGCCAAGTAATACAAACGCAAAAACCTTTCAGCATGGAAATTAGACGAATAAATATTCCAGGACGAAAGACTCCTAAATGGCTTAAGATGAGCATGAAAGCACTATTCCAAACAAAAACATCCACACTGATGCTTGCAAATTTGGAAGATATAACAACACAGAAAGAACATATAAAGCTCCTCGAGAGAGAAGCAAAAATTCACAAAGATTATAAAAAGCAATTATCGATATACTCAGGGGCAGAAACAAGTGGACTTGCAACAATGAAACTGGGAAGGGGAGTACGGCTTGTATATGCAAACGAAATATTCTTAAAAATGCATGGATGTACGCCCGAATATGTCAAAGCTCACAAAGATACCATTTTACTCGACACAATACACCCAGAAGATAAGATGGCAGTAATTAACGCTTTACAAGCTGTCGTTAAATCAAAAAAAGATAAATTTAAATGGACAATGCGCATTTGCCCACTACACGGTAAATCTATTTCTACCATCGTAAACGGGGTGATTCGTTACGAGGTTAAAGGCATTTATGCTGATATTATTGTTCGACCACTTGAAAAAACTCACTCTGTAGAACAACAAGAGAAATAATTATAATTTTATAGATAAAAAAATATTTATTTTATTTTTTTTATTTAATTCCCCTCCTTATTCATTGACCATAATGGCATATTTCATTAAAATATATACATGAGTACACACACATTTAAAGGTGGAATACATCCGCCAGACAGGAAAGAACTTTCACAGAATGAAAACATTCTAAGTGCTTTTCCTTCAACCAAAATGGTTTATATCCCTGTAACTCAGGGAGGAGCCCCAAACGAGCCAATTGTAGCAGTTGGGGACAAAGTGGTACGCGGACAAAAAATTGCTAAAACTGACGCATTTATGTCAGCTCCAGTGCATGCTTCTGTTTCTGGCGTAGTAAAAGAAATAAAGAATAATCTGGTTTCAGGCAATATTGAAGCTTCCTGCATAATTATTGAAGCAGACGGCTCAAATGAAACAGATTTTTTACCTGTATTAGACCCTTTCACATGCACAAAAGAGGAAGCTATTGAGCGAGTTAAAGAGGCTGGTATTGTAGGAATGGGGGGAGCAGCATTCCCAACCCACGTAAAGCTAAATCCGCCAGCTGATAAAACTATTGAAGTAGTTATTGCAAATGCTGCAGAATGCGAGCCTTACTTAACAATCGATGAAAGAACAATGCTTGAAAATGCAGAAAAATTTATTGATGGCTTAGCAATAGCTGTCCATATTTCAAATGCACAAGGTGGAATTATTGCAATTGAAGACAATAAAACTCATGTAGTTCCTGTTCTTGAAGATGCAATTGAAAAAGCCTCTTTAAGCGAAAAAATAGGAATCGTTCTTTGTGCAACAAAGTACCCACAAGGTGGAGAGCGAAATATAGTTCAATCTGTACTAAAAAAAGAAATCCCTCAAGGAGGGCTGCCTGCAGATATTGGATGTATTATTCAAAACGTAGGAACACTCTGTGCAATAAGCGAAGCCTTTAGAGAAGGAAAACCTTTAATAGACCGAGCCTTCACTGTATCAGGTGGTGCTTGCGAAAATCCTAAAAACTTGCTTGTACCCGTCGGAACTCTTGTAAGTGATCTTATGCCGGATGTATTCAATGCATCTGTAACAGATACACGAAAGATTCTTTCAGGGGGACCAATGATGGGATTTCCTATGAAAAGTGCTGACTTTCCAGTACAAAAAAATACATCAGGAGTTCTATTCTTAAATGAAAAAGAATCAAATCTAACAGAAGAAGATCCATGCATAAACTGTGGTCGCTGTGTAAATTCTTGCCCATGTAAGCTTACACCTGTAATGATTGCACGCTCACTGAAAGCTAACGACCATGAGAATGCAAAAAAATATGGCTTAATGAACTGTGTAGAATGTGGAGTTTGTGCCTTTGTTTGTCCTTCAAGTGTTAGACTTATAAACAGATTTAGACTTGGTAAAATGATAGTGCGCAAAAAAGATGCAGCTGCGAAAGCTAAACAAGACGCAAAGGGAGGAAAATAATCATGCCATTTCAAATAGACCCGAAGCAATTAAACTTAGTAAGCAGCCCTCATATTAAAGCAAATGTTGGAATACAACACATTATGCTCATGGTGATTATCAGCTTACTCCCAATTAGTATATATGGAATATATCTTTTTGGCATTCCAGCACTTATTTCAATAGTAACATCTGTTGCTGCCTGTGTATTTTTTGAGTGGGCTACCCAAAAAATATTAAAAAGACCTATTCAAGTTTCTAATCTTTCTGCAATTATTACTGGGTTATTATTAGCCTTAACAATATCCCCTGCTGTTCCGGTATGGATGATTATTATTGGTGCTTTCTTTGCAATTGTAATAGGAAAAGAATTTTTTGGTGGTATTGGTGCAAATGTCTTTAATGCGGCACTGATTGGACGTGGATTCATGGTGCTAAGTTTTGCAGGCGTAATGGGCAAATGGATTGCACCAGGAACTTCAGTTGATGGAGTGAGTAGCGCAACAGTTTTAGCTGAGGTAAAAGCCGGAAACGTTACATTTGATGCAGCAGACTACTTAAAACATTTTATTGGAAACGAGGGTGGTACAATTGGTGAAACATCAGCAATGCTTCTTATCCTCGCTGCAATATTTTTACTAATTACAAAAATCATAGACTGGAGAACTCCAGTGTTTATGGTTGGCACTGTCGCCCTTTGCGTATTTTTCACGGGTGAGGATATTTTAGCTCACGTCCTTTCTGGAGGACTTTTATTTGGAGCTGTATTCATGGCAACAGACTATTCTACAACCCCTGTAACAAACTGCGGGCGCATTATTTTTGGAATCGGATGTGGTCTTATTACATTTTTAATTCGCGAATTTGGTAGCTTACCAGAAGGTGTAATGTTTAGTATTCTTATTATGAATGCCATAACGCCATTCTTAAACAAGCTCACAGGAAAACAATATGGCCAAGGAGGTAAAAAATGAGTGATATTTTCAAAATGTTAAAACTGGGTATAACTCTTGCTATTTTTGCCTCAGTTGCATGTCTTTGCCTTGCCTTGGTAAATATTGCAACAGCTCCAAGAATTGAAGCAGCTAGAATTGCGAAAGCAAACGAAGGCATGCTCGTTGTTTTTGAAAATGCAACATCATTTGAGCAAGTACCAAACCCAACGACAGATACAGGCAGCACCACAATAAACAGCATGTATCTTGCAAAAGATGGAGATGCCGTAATTGGCGCCGTGGTTGAAGCAACTGGTCCAACATACGATGAAGCTACAATGCTTATTGGAATTGACCTCAACAACACAATTACAGGCATCGAATTTTTGGCACTAACCGATACTCCAGGTTTTGGGCAAGCTGCTGCAGAACCAGAATTCAAAAACCAGTTTGCAGGTCTTTCTTTTGAAGACTCAATCGAAGCAGGTTCAGATTTTGATGGTATAAGTGGTTCAACAATTACAACAAATGGTGTTACTGCTATAATTAATGCAGCTTTAATGGTAGGAACAGAATACCTTGCCGCTAACAACGGTGGAAAATAAGGAAACATATATGGATAAATGG
>CAYJOZ010000171.1:0-1091 GCA_964371925.1 uncultured Treponemataceae bacterium
CATCTAATGCATCTCGAATTTCTTGTAGCAATTCCTGCTCTGGTACTTTTTTTGCTCCGCCAAGAATAACAACAGGAGCGTACACGCTTTCTGTTAATGCTCTAAAGCTTTCTTTATCACCGGTGTAAACAGTTTTTACAATATCAGCTCCTAACTCTACACTTTGCCTACATGAAAAAGTAACATTTTCTGGTGAGCGAGAATCTTCTGCTGGTTCAAATCCTCTTGGGAGAGCTTCTGCCGTAACAGGAAGACCCCATTTATGGCAATCTAAAACAACGCGAGAAAGGTTGCTTAAAACCTCATTTTCAAATACAGATCCAGGGAAACTCATTGTAATAACAGAATCCGCCCCGAGCCTCAATGCATCTTCAGCTGTAGCTACTATTTGCATTGGTTTTTTTCGGTCACCTAGAAAAGAAACACCACCGTCAATTCGAAGGATTATTCCTTTGCCTAAAAAACAATCTCCAAATTTATCAGCCATACCAACAGTTGATAAAAAAGCATCTGCTCCAGCTAGAGCAATATCTTTAATTAACTTCCCTGTGTCTTTCATTGCAGGTAATACATTAAAATTGGCACCATGATCCATGGCCATGATAAAGGTTCTTCCATCATTTTGAAAAATGTGATGCATTCTTTGCGCTATGTTACTCATATATGTAACTCCTTTCCGTTTTTTATGCGTGTTACATTTGTAATGTTGTTATTACTTTTATAACTATTTTTTAAGATTAAGGGATAATATGCATTTTGTCAAGTTAAATTTTTCATATTTTTTTAATATGAATTTTTATATTGTAAGCTATAAAAAGTACACATTACCTATTGCAGTCTGACATGCTAGTTGAGTTTTATGAAAATTTTTGTTGACAAGCTAGAAAAGGTGATGTACACTTTTAAGGTAAACCGTTGCTAAAGCAATAGTGCTATTACAAATGTAATAAAAAAGCATCTTAGAGGGTAATTAATTGGGTAGAAAGAGAGATCTTTCATAATTATTCAAGGTGGAAAAACATTTTTATGGTGAATATACTAGCAATTGGGCTTACAAAAATTATTTGGGGAAACCTAAATTAAACAAGGAG
>CAYJOZ010000171.1:1101-3763 GCA_964371925.1 uncultured Treponemataceae bacterium
AAAATAATTATGAGTGATAATAATAATTCTGGAGGATCATTGGGGCTTTTTGCTTGTGTAACAATGATAGTTGGAGGCATGATAGGAAGTGCTATTTTTTCTCTATCAGGCTTAACAATATTTCAAGCAGGCCCTTCTGCTGTTCTAACATGGATTATAGCCGCAGTTATTATGTTGATATATGGCTTAATCGTAGCTGAGCTTGCTACTATTTTTCCAAAATCTGGAGGAGTTTTTGTTTTTCCTTCAAAAGCACTTGGAAAAACAGAAAAAGAAGGTGCCCTTTGGGGTTGGATATCAACTTGGGGATATATTAATGCGAACATTGTAGCAGTTGCTTTTGCTGCAATTTATGTTTCAATATATTTAGGTGTTGGATTTCCCGTTTTTTCAAATTTCCAAATACCTCTTGCTATTGGGTCAATTTTATTTTGTTTAATTCTTAATGCCATTAAGTTTTCAACTGCTGGTAAAATTAACAATATTTTAGTACTAGGTTTGCTAATAGCTTTGGCTACATATGTAATAATTAGTTTCACTTCAGGGAAATGGGATGCAGAAATGCTAACTCCATTTTTTAGCCAAGGAGCTGGTGGACCAACAGGATTTATGGGTGTAGTTCCGACAGCAATGGTTGGATATGGTTCAATTGTAGCAATTGCCTTTATGGCGTCAGAAGTAAAAAATCCGAATAAAAATATTCCAAAATCAGTTCTTATAGCTATGAGTATTGTAGTATGTGTTTATGCCTTAATTGTTTTTTCAACTGTAGGATTAATTTCTGCACAATTATTAACAGATAATCCTTTTATGCGATTTATTCCTCTTTTTGCAGCCGCTTCTACAGCTCTTACTACGTATCCATGGTTAGCACAACTTATTTCTATTGCAGCAGTTCTTGCTCTGTTAACAACAATGCTTGTTGTTTTAGCCTTAACTGGTCGTGCAATAAAGGCTTCCGCAGATAAAGAACTTTTACCAAAGGTTTTTGCTTCAAACTCAAAGAGTGGCGTTCCATTGTTTGCTACTTCTGTAATTGCGGTTATAGCTGCAGTGGTTGCTTGTTTCCCCTCTTTAACACAAACTATTGTTAGCTTTGGAGCATTGTTCGGAGCAGTAACTTTTACTATTAATATTATTTCTTTGTTACAGGCAAGAAAAAAGTTCCCTCAACCAGCTGGATCATTTAAAGCTCCTGGTGGGACTATTCTTCCTCTAATAGCGCTTGCTCTATTGATAATTTGCTATCTCGCAGATATTCTTAATGGTGGTTGGATTCTTTGGGTTTGGACATTGGGCTGGTATGCAGTAGCCCTGTTGATTTTCAAAGTAAGTAAAGCCTCTAAAAAATAGCTTTTAACAAAGTATACGTTATACAAAATGTTAGATTCCCGTAGTGTCGATTACTACGGGAATTTTATTATTCGAAGGTTTTCTTCAAAATACAATTAATCAAAAAAAGAGAAAATTATGAAAAAGATACGGTATGAAATCCCTAAGGATGTTTTTGAGATGGGGGTAAACAGGCAAAAATACTTAGCTTCAAATGCATTAGGTATAGAAATGCTTCAAGCAAAAGATGAAGGTAAAAATATTGATGCTCTTGTTGGCGAGTGTGAGAAAATTCAAAGTATTCAAGATCCCCTTGAACGTGAAGAACGGGCAAACAAGATATACGATGCAATTTATAATATGGAAATTAGCAAAGGCTTTGAGTTTTGTGAGCCTTCAACAATAGATAGTATTAGGGCAGAACGACCTGAGGTGCGAGCTGAAAAAAGGGCTATTCCAAACTTTGGAGTAACTAAAGATAAAATTTTGGGAGCATGGCAAGGGAGAATAATTGGTTGTATGCTCGGTAAACCTGTTGAAGGGTGGCCCGGAGAAAAAATTGTTGAGTTTGCAAAAGCAACAAATAACTACCCTATAAAAAATTATTTTACATCAGATATTGCTGAAGACTTAAGAACGCAGTATGGTGTACAAGACAGCACGAATCCTAACTCGTTTTATGGAGAGGAAAAACAGGGTTGGATGAATAACTGGGACTGTATGCCGTGTGATGATGATATAAACTATATGGTTTTAGCCCTTAAAATAATAGATAGATTCGGAAAAGATTTTGAGCCACGTAATGTTCTGTATTGTTGGGGTAATTATATGCCAGCATTACATGCGATGACAGCAGAAAGAGTTGCGTATAGAAATTATCTTTTAGGAATGGAGCCACCCCAAACAGGATTGCGCAGGAACCCTTATAGGGAATGGATTGGAGCACAAATAAGGGCCGATATATATGGCTATGTTAATTTAGGGAATACAGAACAAGCTGCCGACATGGCATTTAGAGATGCTTGTGTATCTCACGATAAAAATGGGATTTACGGCGCAATGTTTGTCGCTGCTATGTTAGCATGGGCTGCAGTTTGTGATAATATCGAAGAAGTAATAGAAATGGGGCTAGCAGAAATCCCAAAAAACTGTAGGCTAACCAGAGACATAAAAAAGGTTATGGAATGGAAAAAAGCCGGTGTAAGTCAGGCTCAAGCTCTTGAAAATATTAAAACCACCTATAATCAAAAAGTTTTTTATGAAGCTGTTCACACTATTCCAAATGCAATGGTAGTTGTATATTCGCTACTGTATGGTGAAAATGATTTTA
>CAYJOZ010000171.1:3773-4186 GCA_964371925.1 uncultured Treponemataceae bacterium
TTGCGCTTTCTGTTGATATTGGTTTTGATACAGATTGTAATGGCGCAACTGTTGGCTCAATTTTTGGGATGCTTAATGGAACAAGTGCTATTCCTGAATACTGGCTCAAGCCATTACACAATAAGGTTAGAACTGGCATTTTTGGTTATAGCGAATGTTCAATTACAGAATTGGCAAATCTCACTATAGAAGCTCTTTTGGAGGATAACGAGTAACTATTTTGTAATTCTTGTGGGATATGCGTTTAAGTATTGGCTTGATGGTTTTTTTTACATGGGCTGATGCAGATTTACATATTCTGGAAAACGCAAACGCCATGTTTTCTCAATACGTATCTTACAGCTGAGCTTTCCGTTTAAAAAAATATAGACAGTAAATAAAATTTTTGGTATAATTCTTTTAATTGCGGTGCC
>CAYJOZ010000172.1:0-4149 GCA_964371925.1 uncultured Treponemataceae bacterium
TTCATCTCAAACTCCTTTTTGAAACTAGTAGGAAAAAACATTTTCATAATAATATAATCGGCATTTTCTTGCTCATTCTTTATCATTATATTTGTTCATTGATAAATTGTCAATGTTTGTTTGCACTTTTTTGTATGTTTTGTATTGATTATTTTTTAATTACAGCGTAAAATTAGTACATGTATACTAAAAATCTAAGGAGAGATGATTTGACAATATTTTTATTGTCATTTACAGTTTACAAAACGTCGTTTTCGATACTGTAAATATCATTCCTTTAATACACACTATTTTTTTAGTGTTATAGGAGATTCTAATGGTTAGTTACAAAGAACTAGGATTGGTAAACACAAAAGAGATGTTTGCTAAAGCAATTAAAGGCGGATATGCAATTCCTGCTTACAACTTCAACAATATGGAACAATTACAAGCTATCGTTCAAGCAAGTGTTGAAACAAAATCACCTGTAATTTTACAAGTATCATCAGGTGCACGTAAATATGCAAACCAAACTCTTTTACGCTACATGGCACAAGGTGCTGTTGAATATGCAAAAGAACTTGGTTGTGAAAATCCACAAATCGCATTACACTTAGACCATGGTGACAGTTTCGAGCTTTGTAAAAACTGTATCGAAATGGGCTTTTCATCTGTAATGATTGATGGGTCTCATCTTTCCTATGAAGAAAATGTTGCACTTACAAAGAAAGTTTGCGACTTTGCACATAGCCAAGAAAACTACGTTACTGTTGAAGGTGAATTAGGTATTCTAGCTGGTGTTGAAGATGATGTTGTTGCAGAGCACTCAACATATACACAACCAGAAGAAGTACAGGACTTTGTTTCTAAAACAGGTTGTGACTCTTTAGCTATTTCTATTGGTACTAGCCATGGTCGTCAAAAATTTAAGCCAGAACAATGTACTAAAAATGCAGACGGTGTTCTTATTCCACCTCCATTAGCATTTGACATACTTGCTGAAATTGAAAAAAAGATTCCTGGATTCCCAATTGTACTACACGGAGCATCATCAGTTCCTGTTGAATACGTTCGCGAAATTGAACAATTTGGTGGAGAACTTTCTGACTCAGTTGGTATCCCAGAAGAACAACTTAGAAAAGCTGCAAAATCTGCTGTATGTAAAATTAACATTGACTCTGATGGTCGATTAGCAATGACTGCAGCTATTAGAAAGGAATTTGTTACAAATCCAGCAGAGTTTGACCCAAGAAAATACTTAGGTCCTGCTCGTGATGAACTTAAGAAAATGTATTCACACAAAAATAAAGAAGTACTTGGTTCTGCCGGTGGTCTTTAATTATCGATGATACATAGATAATTGAAAGGGCTGTTATACTCTTAAGTATAACAGCCCTTTTTTTGCCAACATAATAAAAATTATACAAAATACTTTTTATTTACAATGCTACTTCCATATACAACAGCACTGCAAAATAAAAGTGCAATTGGTATTAAAATCCATGACAAAGCACCAATCATATATAAAGCTTCAAAAACAGATGGAAAAGCTAAACAAACGAGAAATGAAAGCACAATTACAATCTTGATTGCTATATCTTTTTTTGAGGTATGCATTTCTTTAGAAATCTCGATATACTTATATGAGAACTGTAAAATATTTTTTAATACATACACCATTGAAACCATAAGAACTGGCTTTACAAAAAGCGCATGCAAACCGAATATAGTGTTAATATTCAAACTTCGTGCTGGAAAAAACACAATATAAAAACCGAGCATAATGTAATAAAGCTCATGCCATTTATACTGAAATTTCTTTACCAAAAGAAATAAAAATAACGAGCAAAACACTATTGGAAAAAAAGTATCGTGCGTAAAGCTGTAAAGGAAATTTGGTAAAAAGGCATATGGTGTTAAATAATATGCAGGAATAAAAAACAATACAAAAAAACTATACAACGAAGCAAGTAAAAAACCAAAAATAATTGAGATTTTTTTGTATGCTGCTGCAACATAAAAAGTTTTATCGAGTAAACTATACGCTGCGAGCAAGGGAAATGCTAAAATCATAAAAAGTATCATACGCCTAGACTATCACAAAATATAAAATACGGCAAGAGGGGAAACCTTAATATTTTACCCCGTTAAAATATATATGATCAATGAGAACAAGTCCTTTATCCACAACAATAGTTGCACTTATTTCTGTCTTTTGAGTATTAATTTTTTCTTGCGCCGCATCCAAATTTGCGCCTCCTAGAACTAATTCTTCCCCCACCTTGTACAAAACCTGGGAGTCATCCTCAAAGGGCAAAGCGTCACGAAGAGAATCCACTTTTTGCTCACTGAGCTTATAGTCCAAACTGTTATATATATCAAGATGGATATTATGTGTTTTTTCTATTTCGTTATAGCTTTCATCTGTATCGGATATACTACAGGAAATATATAAGGGTGTGTCGGTAGGTTCATCCAACGTTACGTATGCAATATCATTATACCCTTCCCTATTTTTTGTAGCCTTAAAAACGACATACGCAGCCCAATAGCTTTTATCATTTAGATTACTACGTAATTCCTCACTCATCGGGATATTTTGAATATCATAAAAATCTAAAAAAATCTCGTGCTGGTAATAATTTAGATTCTTTCTTGTCGCAGTTGTTTTTATGGTTAAAGTTGTTCCACTAGATACTCGGTATATAGCAAAGAAAATAAAGACACATACGACAAGCGTTTGTAGTATAAGTATCGGTACAAGCAGTTTATGTTTCATTTTGCATCCTTTTAGAAAAAATATAATTAGTGATAAAAAAACCAAGTCCAATCAAAATAAGAAGCACACCCTTTTCCATCAAACTTAAATCTGAAGCTACGGCTTCCAAAAACCCGTACATTGAAATTGCTAAAAGATAGCGAGTAATTCTTGCAAAGTAAGATACTTTAAGCGCTTGAAGTATTTTTAAGACCGAGACAATAAGCAGTAATGCTTTAAATAAAAATGGATAAAAGAACTCAACAAGCTCACTATCAAACGAAGTAGCAGAGAAAATAAATCCAACTACACACACAAGTACAAACGAAAATAAAATTCGATAATCTAACACTTCCAACCCATGCTTACATCGAAACACTATATAAAGAACTATAGTGCCAACAGCAACTACCCACAATACGACGTTAGAATCTGCCGATAAAAAGAGGCTTCCAGGCTCAGAAAAAACAGCAAAAAACAGAAGTAGAGCATACACCAAAACTTTCGAAACGTACTTTACATAGATATCAAAATTAAGCAAAGCAAACAAACACATACCGAAAAGGACAATATACAGCTCATTTCCCAATTCCAATACCGTTGGTAGTAATAATAACCACGCTGCCATTAAAAATGAATAAATACTGTGAGGCTCTTGCTTTTTGCGTCTCAATATATAGTGAGGAATAAAAATACCTAAAATAAAGAGTATTTCATCAAAAGCAATTCGATAGCCAAAGGCTACATAGTAATAAAAATAGCCAATAAATACAGCAATTGCAAGGTAATAGGCATTTAATGCATACACGAGCGGGGCTAATAAAAGAATGCATCCTAGAATAAAATACTCATACGGAAAATGTAATTGATAGGTATTATATAGCAGGACAACAGCTGCGACCAGCGCTATACCTACTCCGAGTGAAAGTAGTTCAACCCAAAGATTAGAAGCGTTACCTTTAACCTTAATAAACAACAAGACTTGTAAACAAATAAGGGGAACTACAGAAATAATTGTCTGAGCTAAAAGCGAAAATGAAGACCAATTAATCGCAAAAAGAGAAATTGTTCCAATTCCCGCAAAAGCAACACCTAAAAGTCCAAAAATCAAAAGTAAGGTATCCATCATGGGCTTAGCATTTAAACTTTGCACATAGTTTTCTTGAATATTTATAAATTGATCGTCACCAATAAAACCCAAGTCTCTAATTGTTCGTAAATGATTTTCAAGCTCATCTTTTTTCATAAACAATCTCCTTTTGCAATAAAACAACACCCATAGTAGCTGCTCAATAAAGTATATAAGAATAAGCAAAAAAAAGAAAGATATTATTGAATTAAAATTGTAATATAAGAATAGAAACAGTAAAATAATTAGATAAAGTACTTTACATAAAGTAGTATTTTGTGGT
>CAYJOZ010000173.1:0-4122 GCA_964371925.1 uncultured Treponemataceae bacterium
GGAATTGCAATTGATATAGCCTATGATGAAAGTGAAGGCGCACTTGCAGGAACAGTAACAAGTTTACTACAAACCGACGTTTCAAATGCAGTAATAAGCATTGATACAGCGCAAGGTGATAATATTGTAAGCCTTACACTTGGTACTCCTGGAGATTTAGCATTTTTTGACACAACAATCAAAGAAGATACAACAATTTTTGCAGGATTTTCATCTGTTCCAGTTATGTTTTACCTAAATGAATCTCAAGAAGATGATCTTTTTACTAATGGCTGGAAAGTGAGTTTTGATTCAGACAATGCTCCAAGATATGGGCTTTTTGAAAAAGGTGAACTTTTAGCTACTAATGCCACTCACCTCTTTGATTCATTTGTAATAAACGAAAACGGCATACAAACAGTTGTAAACTATAGCTATGAGGATGAAGGTTTTTCTGGAACAGTGACAAACTATACAAACATGACCATCAATGAAATAGAAACATGTATCGCATTAAACAACGGTGCTGTTTTTGAAAGCGTTGCAAACGATATTCAAGCGGGCGAAACTAAATCGTTCTTTTTTGGAGCAGGTGCTTCTGGATTTAGTAAATATGCAGTGGAAACTATTATAAACTAGTCATTTAGATAAAAACACAAAAGGACTTGGTAGAGGTTTATTGCAAGAAACCTCTACCTTTTATTTACGGCAACCAATTTAGTGCGTAATTACCCTATCACCTATACATCGCGCCTTTTCCTATAAATCCCACATCACATGAAGGAATGCTGTGTAGAATATCATTTGGCACAGAACCAAACGCATTCTTTTTTACTAATTTTTTTATACGCTTACATACACCATCACTAGCAAGCTTTCCTGTTATAATTGCTGTTGGCACTCCTGATGGACTAAAAGCCCACTGTCCCGCTTGAAAAATATTCTTAAAGGGAGTTTTTGTAGATTGCGCAATCTTAATTGTCTTACTTATACACGGCATAATATTGTTTGTAAAAGCCCAACCTGTTATTGCACCATCAGTATTTCCTGTCATTCGCTGAATAGTTAGAGGGGTTGCAACAAAAGTGTGCAAAATTGCTTCATGCAAAGAAGGGAATAAAGACCTTTCAAGAACATCTACTATCGACTGAGTTGCAAAATCCTTAAATGCTGCATACTCCCCTAAGTCTTTTAATCGTTTGACAATATCATAACTCATAAGTGTACTTACAATAAGCCCAGTTTTACCTTTTGGAGCAAGAGTCGCGTCTCTCATGGCAGGAATAGATATTTCATACGTCGTTTTTTCAAAGTATTCCTTACACCAAAAAAACAACGCTTCTTTTTCGAGTGTCATAGCGCATTGCTCATCGCAGTCCATACTTAAAAGGCCATCTTTTACAGGTGTATAAAAACAGTGCTCGGAACAATAATCCGAAAAATACTCAGGCGTTAAGTCGACCATTACATAAAGACTTAAAACAGAATCTCCTCCTCGAAGGGGTTCTATTTCTTGTCTGCGCTTTTCTATTGCCTTGATTTGATTACGCTTTCGCAAATTTGATGTATCACTTAATCGATAAAGTAACTTTGAGTCAGCTGCCCAGATAAGAGACTTATATGCATATTCTACGCCTGCTTGATCCCTAAGTATATTATCCGAGGGGTGGACAGAAGCAACACTGGTGCCCGTTCGAACACAACCTCCGTGCTCGACAATGTAGTTTTTTAAGCTTTGTGTCAAAGCACCCGTTCCA
The DNA here is from genome assembly GCA_964371925.1 of uncultured Treponemataceae bacterium. Lineage (GTDB taxonomy): Bacteria > Spirochaetota > Spirochaetia > Treponematales > Treponemataceae > CAYJFX01. The sequence goes on from CAYJOZ010000173.1 coordinate 1,737, forward strand.
CCTTTTGGATACATATAGTCGCAATGTATGTTAAAATAACTGAGAGCAAAAAAAGCAGAACTATCCTTAAAAAAATGTTGCCCAATCATATCTATAAGTTTAGGGTTTTTTGTAAACCTAAAAAGATACTCATAAACTGGTACTTGCAGTTCATCACATTTTTTTAAACTTTTTAAAAATTTCCACATCCATGGGAGCAATTCTTGAAAAATATAATCTTTATCATTTTTTAAGTCTCTAAAAAGAGGATTATCTACTTCATACATATTATTCATGTATTCCATAATTTTTTTTATTTCAGTAATAATTCTTTCAATATCTTTTTCTTCATCTGGAAAGGTAAATTTAAGCATTTTTTCATAGTCACTAATACTGTCTTCAGTGCAGACTTCAATCATATTATCTTCTATGCCAGTTGTAACATTATTATCTAGAAACTCAACTGTAATGCCAAGGTCCTTTAACATAGATAGTACACCTGTAGAAACCTCAATTGCTCTAATGCCGCAATCAAAAGTAAATCCATTATGGTTAAATGACTTTACCAAACCACCAACTTCCTTTTCCTTCTCACAGAGCATTACCTTATATCCCTCACGACAAAGATATGCACACGATGTAAGTCCCGCAATTCCCCCACCAACAACAATTGCATCATAGTTTTCCATTGTAACCTCCAAAATGAACTATAAATGCTATTCGCATCGAGCAGTTCATTAAACTTCTTATAAAAGTCTACATATATGACGAAATCATTTTTAATGATTCCTCAAAAATCCTTTTCCCCATAACTCTGTTAGTAGCATGCTTTGCTGGTATTTCTTCGTGACTTAAGTTAAAATACTTCCCACTTGTTTCTCGTACGTCGGGAGATGCAGCAAGATAATACAAGGCCTTGCCAGCGATTTTAGGATCTTTTAAGAATTTTGACGTTATGTGTTTTGAAAAAAATCTATATAACCATCCATTGTTCATCCCAATATCTGTTTTTACCTCCCCTGGGTGAACTGCATTAATAGTAACCCCTTTAGGCGCAAGTTTTTCTGATAATTCCCAAGCACACATGAGCTGAGCGGTTTTAGATGCTCCATACCCTCTTAACCCGGTATATAATCTTTTTTTCCAATTTAAATCCTGTTCTTTTAAACCATTAAACCGATGACCTTCCGAATTAACCTGGATAATTCTTGCCGGGGCACTTTCAATCAAACGATTTTCAAGAAGCAGTGTAAATAAGAGACTCGCAAGGTGGTTTACACAAAACACAAGTTCAAAACCATCTTCTGTGTATATTTTTTTTGTCGAGTACAATCCAGCACAATTAATAAGAATATCAATTTTCTTGTACTTAGCAAGAATCTCAGTAGCTGCTTTATGCACTTCATCTAACTTGCTAAAATCTGCAATAATTATGTCGATAGGAACAGAGTTTGATGAAAGTAGCGTGTTTCGAATAGATTCTGCTTTATATTTGTTTCTAGCAACTAAAATAAGACTTGCATTATGTGCTACTAGCTCTTTAGCTGTTTCAAAACCTACGCCTGAAGTTGCCCCAGTTATAACACATACTTTTTTTGTAAGCATCTCATTTGTAGTATTTTGTATCTTGTTTCTGTTTACTAAAAAAGCAAGCTCATCGGGAACTTTATAGGCACCTGCCCCTATAAACTGCTTCCAAAGGTTTTTTAATGTAAGTAGTATTGCATTCATAGAATCACCCAAAAAATCGTCCCATGAATCGGCGATACATTTTATTAAAACCAGGTATGCCATTAAAAATATCGCCCCATAAATCGTAGTAATCACGTTGACTTATTATTTTTCCATTAGCACCTAGTGTGAGTTTTGTAAATCCAAAAATAGGTGTGTCAGGTGATTTTCTAAATGACATAGTCATTTTCCAATCAAATGCAATTACATTTCCATTTTGGATAATATCATTCAAGTCCATTCTTAAACTGGTGCAGCGCTTTGTTAAACGATTGCACAGTGCTTTAAAGTTTTCAAAGCCTTCTATGCGTTGGATGCAGTCTTGAAACACAACGGCTTCATCATAATAAGGGAAAATATGAGTCCAGTCAGGTAGTCCATCTGCATTATAGGTTTTAGACCACATAGCTCGAACTGTATCAGGACAAAGAAAAGTACTTGCCACTAAATCAGTTTCATCAAACAAAATTACATCACTCATCAAAATGCCTCCTTTTAAACATTTGTTCAATTTTGTTACATTAATTATTATATACAATATCACACATGTGTTCAAGTTTAAATTGAAAAAATTTCGTAAATTATGGTATATTTATTGATTTTTTAAGAAAAATACGCAATGCGCCAGGCGTCGGTCAGATTTTATCCATAAAATCTGACCTTACCGAGTTTTGCG
>CAYJOZ010000174.1:0-2264 GCA_964371925.1 uncultured Treponemataceae bacterium
ATTATTGTGCAATATGTACTTTAGAACAACGAGTATATAATGGAGTAATGAAATATTACCCTTTTGCTGGAGGACACGAGGCCTCTGGTATTGTTGAAAGCATAGGAAGCGATGTAAAAGGCGTAAAACCTGGAGACAAAGTATCTATTCGATTATTAAATTCATGCGGAGAATGTTATTACTGCAGAAGTGGAAATGAAAATCAATGCGTCGTTTCTTTTGTAGCAAAAACACATGAGGGACTTCCTGGTCCTGGCGGTTTATCTGAATACATGATGCTTGATGCAAAAAATGTTTATAAAATGAGCGATACAGTAGATTTAGCACATGCAGCTCTCACTGAGCCTTTAGCATGCTGTATCCACAGTATTAGAAACGGTAAAATCCAACTTGGAGATGATGTTGTTGTTATTGGCTGTGGTATTATGGGTGCATTACATATTCAGCTAGCCAAACTATCTGGAGCCCGAGTAATAGCATGTGAAGTTGACGATGAAAGACTAGAAGTTGCAAAAAAAATGGGTGCAGATGTCTTAATTAATTCAAGAAATGAAAATGCCATTGAAAAGGTCAAAGATTTAACAGAAGGAAGAGGTGCAGATGCAGTTTTCTGTACAGTTGCTATTTCTGCAATAGCGGCAGATGCAATTGCCATGGCAGGAAAACTAGGTAGAACAATTTTTTATTCATCATTCCATCCAGATAACCCTGTTGAAATTAGCCCAAATAAAATTCACTCAACAGAACAAATAATTACTGGTGCTGTGAATCCTAAACAAGTGGACTTCTTGGCTTCAAGCAGAATGATTTCAAATGGCTTAATAGACCTAAGTAAGGTAATTTCAGATACTCTCCCTTTATCAGAAATTGATAAAGCATTTGAAAGAGCCATAGATCCTTCTACGTATAGAGTTTTAGTAAAAGTATAACTACCGTTTGTATAGCAATATTAGACTGAGGAAAATATGAATAAAAATAAATTAACAAAAGAGTTGCTTTTAGAATATCGAAAAGTAGCATACTATTATTATATTTCAAATATCACTCAAGATGATATTGCTAAAAAGATGGGAATGTCTCGCCAAAGAGTTAATCGTATTTTAGGGCATTGTACAGAATATGGCATTGTGAAGTTTTCAATAGAAGGTTTACAAGAAGATAATTTAGAAGTTGAGCTACTACTAGAAAAAAAATACAACTTAAAAGGAGCCCATATTGTAACAAATGTGGATTCAGAAAAAATTCACGTCGACCTTGGAAAAGGTGCGGCAGAGTTTTTGAATAAAATGGTTGTTGATAATGATATTATTGGATTTTCTCGAGGAAGATCCATTTCAAAATTAGTAGATAATTTAACTCAAACTTCAGCAAAAAATTTAACGGTAACGCAACTATTCGGAAATGAACCAAGTTCGACTTCGGAAGCAAAAATTGATGAATTAGTATTTTATGCATCAAAAACATTAAATGCGCAAACAAAATTAATTTATGCTCCCGTATTAGTTAAAGACAAAAGCTTAAAAGATTCAATGATGAAAGAACCTTTATTTCTTGATTCTTATAGCATAATAAAAAATTGTACTATTGCCTTTTCCGGAATTGGAACAAAAGATAGCCAAATACAACATGTTCAAAATGCCTATGGCGAAGAAAAACTATATGACATGGAATGGCAAAAAGAAATTGTTGGTGAAGTTTGTACCTATTATTATGATTCGAAAGGTAAAATTGTAAAAACCCCTTTCGATGATAGGTTAATACGAATCCTTATAGACGATTATTTAACAATTCCATTACGAGTTGGCGTAGCAGGGCAACCTGAAAAGGTAGCATCAATAAAAGCTGCAATAGAGGGTAATCTCATAAATGCACTTGTTACAGATTTAGAAACAGCTCAAAGCCTTTTAAAAGAGGATTAAGCTAGTAAAAGAAAGCGTAGCAAGACAAAAGGATAGATACCTACTAAAGCAGTCGTAACAGTAGAATATGGAATGATAAGAGGACATCATTTCATTATAAAATAGAGATAAGTGAATAAAAAACATTTGAATTACCAGAGCAGGTATAACGCAAAATACTTCTCAGTATTTTGCAAATTAAGGAGGATTATATGAGCTCATGTGTTGCTTTTGGGTTTTTTGATGGAATGCATAAAGGACATCTTTCAATAGTTAAAAAAGTAGTAGAACAAAGTACAACAAATAGACTTACTTCAAAGGTAGTAACATTTTTCGCAAATGATATGGTGCATACAACTGAAAGAG
>CAYJOZ010000174.1:2274-3539 GCA_964371925.1 uncultured Treponemataceae bacterium
GAATATTACTTAAAAAAGAATGGCATTGAAGAAGTAATCTCAAAAGAATTCGTAAAAACAGAAAATATAAAAGATCTACTAAAATCACTTAATGCCAAAATAATTGTCGTTGGCAGTAATTTTAATTTTAATGGTATTGACGCAGAGGCATTAAAAGCCATCGCAGATGAAATTGATTCAAATCTAATTATATGTGATGTTGAAAAAGAAAATGGAGAGGCAATTTCTGTAACAATGCTTGATGAAGCCATGGAAAAAGGTGATTATGAAAAATATGCTACTCTCTGCACTCATCCATACACAATTGTAGGAAAAATAGGCCATGGTAAAAAGCTAGGCCGTACAGTTGGAATGCCAACAGCAAACCTTGATTTTGAAAGCATCAAAAAAATTTATGGGCATGACAAATATTGGGAAACGCCCTTCTGTAGACGATGAAGAGCGTATAACGGTTGAAACATTTATTATAGACTTTTCACAAGATGTCTATGAAAAAGAATGTGTTCTTGAAGTTTTCTTCCCAATCAGGGGCGTAATAAAGTTTAATTCACTACAAGAAGTTCAAGAGCAAGTACAAAAAGATGTTCAAGCATCTCGTGAAAAACTCTCCGAATTTTTTGTATAGTTTTATATTTCAAGCGATGTAGTATTGCATCGCTATATTTTTTTTAACGAGGAACGTATGAATTCTTACAACACACTCAACATGCCTCAATTAATTTCAGGACGAGGCTCTATTTCTTTTATAAAAAGTTTAAATAAGAAACGTATTGCAATAATTAAAGGTGGAAAAAGTTATAATGAAAGCATTCGAGCCGCCTTGGAATCTATTGCAAAAGAAAGCCATGCAGAAATTGAATATATTGCATCTATCAGAAACGAGCCTTATGTTGAAGATATTTTTGAATGCATGGAAAAAATCCATGCATTTATGCCAGACCTAATTATAGGGATTGGGGGAGGAAGTGTTCTTGATACAGCAAAAGCAATACACCTTTTTTTTGAAAACCCAAACTTAACTTTTGAGCAAGCTACAATTCCATACTCTCTACCTAAACTAGGATTAAAAGCGCTGCATATTTCCATCCCAACAACGTCAGGAACAGGTTCTGAAGCGACCTCAGTTGCCGTATTTATTGATAAAAAAACAAAAGTAAAAAAACTTTTGCTCGATAACGGTCTTATACCCCACTATGCTGTGATAGATGCAGATTTAACAGACTCATTACCAAATGCTATTAGCCTAAATACCGCAATGGATGCAC
>CAYJOZ010000174.1:3549-4095 GCA_964371925.1 uncultured Treponemataceae bacterium
AAACTCAAATATTCTAACAAAAGCATTTTCAATAGAGGCGGCAGTGATGATTCTAGAAAATATCCAAACTGCAGTAAGTGATGACAAAACAGAAGAAAGTAAGCGAAATGCAAGAGAAATAGTTCATAACGCCTCTACACTTGCAGGGATTGCAATAACAAATTCTTGTACAGGCATTGTTCACTCTTACGATCACCCAGGACCGCAGTACAACCTCCCTCATGGTGCAGTCTGCGCATTAATGTTACCTTATTCAATATCTCTATGTGGAGAACAGGAATTCTATAAAACTATTGAAAAAAGACTAGGCCTCACATGTACTCTATCTGAACACATACTCTCTTTAATGAACACCTTAGGAATGAAAACTAGCTTCAAAGAGTATGACATTGACGAAGAAGACTTCTTTGCAAAGGCTGCGACATGGTCAAAAATTTCTATCGATGCCTTTGCAACTCAAATGGCCCCCATACACATGACAGAAGAAAAAGGTAAGAATTTTTACACAATGTGTTATTTTGGAAACGAGAAAAAATAGAAGCTTTT
>CAYJOZ010000175.1:0-4081 GCA_964371925.1 uncultured Treponemataceae bacterium
TCCTATGAAGGAATTTTTGCTTAAAATGGAGAAAGAAAATAAGTGAGCGAATCTATAATCCGAAAATGACTTCATGAAGTTAATCAGTAAAGAACATAAAAAAGCTGTGCTAAGCTTCTTTTGGCACAGCTTTTTTATGTTCTTTTTATGTCCCAAACTATATTTTAGATGATGTTGTAAGAGGATAATAATGTGTTTTAAAGATTCTTCTTGACAAAAGCGGATAGTTAGGATAATATAGTTAGTATAAAATAGTTAGTATAAAATAGTTAAACAAATATACTTAGTTCTAAATAATAAAAAGGAGTACGATTATGAGCGGAAAATTAACGAAAGCACTTAATAAAATAACACATGATACAGCAATATACGAGCTAAAGCGCCTTTATAGTCACAATAAAAAGAGTGAACTTTCTTACCATGACACGCTGTATCTTAATATCATCGAGGCACACCCAAATGAATATACATCTTCGCAAATTGCAGATTTATTAAAAATTACGCGTCCGTCCGTAACAGGGAAAATCAATCAAAGTGAAACCGATAAGCGGGTTTTTTATCTCTCTATAAACCCAGATAGCCCAAAAGATTACGAAACTACTGCAGGTTATGAGGATGAACTAGAGCGTGGCATCCTTGAAAAATTTGGAGAAGAAAAAGTGGATATGCTATGTGAAATGATTGAGTATTTGTCCGGCTTAATGTTTGAAAATACAAGTGAGGAGAAAGAAAGTGAATAGCCCATTATCAAAAAACTTTACGATGACTAAACTTTTAAGATACACGTTACCGAGTATGTTTATGATGATATTTATGTCTACATATTCAATTATCGACGGGGTTTTTGTATCGACATTTGTTGGCGAAAGTGCCTTGGCAGGCGTTAATTTAGTGATGCCGCTGCTTGGTATTGTATTGGCTGTAGGGCTTATGTTTGCAACAGGTGGTAATGCTGTAATTGCAAAATTATTGGGTCAAGGAAAACAAAGGGAAGCCCGGGAGTTTTTAACAGTTATCTATATCATCGGGGGGACACTGGGCGGTGTGCTTACAGCAATTGTTTTTATTTTTCCCGATGAACTTCTAAACATGTTAAATGTAAGCGATAGCTTATACCAGCTTGCTAAAGAGTATATGCTAAGTTTAGCCGGTTTTCTAATCCCAGTGTTTTTCATGGTATTTATTCAATCCTTTATGGTAACAGCCGGGCACCCAATGTTTGGCCTTATATTAAGCCTTGCAGGTGGAATTACAAATATTGTTCTTGATTACGTATTTATTTCACCTAATCTATTGAACATGGGGATTATAGGCGCAGGACTTGCAACAGGTATAGGAAATGCCCTTCCGGGAGTGATAGGTTTTGTCTATTTTATCGTTAACAGAAAATGTGTACTGCACTTTGTTAAGCCAAGGTTTAAATTAAAAACTCTCGGCCAAAGTATGTTTAATGGGTCATCAGAACTTGTGGGTGCGCTTGCAACATCTATAACAACCCTGATGTTTAACTTTATCTTGCTTAATATGGTGGGAGACACTGGCGTTGCGGCAATTAGTGTAATTTTATATATACAGATGTTCCAAAATGCCATTTACACAGGGTACACTTTAGGGGTGGCGCCGATAATTGCATTTAAATATGGTGCAAAAAACCATGATGAGCTGCATAAAGTTGTAATGCAAAGCATAAAAATTATTACAGCTGCATCCATACTTGTAATTGCCCTCACGCTCATTTTTTTAAATGAAGCAGTAGGCATCTTTATTTCAAGAGAAAGTGCAACCTTTGAAATGGCAAGAAGCGGGCTTCTTTTATTCCTTCCGGCATATTTATTTATGGGCTTTAATATTTTCTTTTCTGCAATGTTCACATCATTGTCAAACGGCAAGGTATCCGCTACAATTTCAGTTTTAAGAAGCTTGGTCTTCATCGTGATTGCACTTCTTATCTTGCCTCAAATATTTGGACTTAATGGCGTATGGATGGCTGTTCCGGCTGCAGAATTTCTTGCAATCATCGTGTCATTTTATTTTTACAAAAAGAATAAGGCACGCTATCAGTATTAATACAAAGGGTGAACAAGATGAATTTAACAGAAAAAAGTCTTTCTTCAAAACTTCATAATTACAGCGAGATATGCTCATTCATGAAAAGAGTGTTTCCAAAGGAAGAACTTATGCCAATGTGGCTTATAAGGCTTCTCACAGTAAAGAAAAATTATGATTTCACAGTTTATTATGATGACAATCTATTTGTGGGAATTACATTTACAATAGAGTTAAAAGATACTTTATTTGTGTTTTACATCGCGATAAATGATGAAATACATTCAAAAGGCTATGGCTCAAAATTGCTACACGTTTTATTTGAAAAATATCCTGAAAAATCGGTGACACTTTTGATTGAAACAATGGATGACAAAACTGCAGAAAATTATGGGCAACGAGTGAAAAGACTTGCGTTTTATGAACGAAATGGTTTTGTGCATACAGGCATAAAATTAGGATTTAAAACTCCTTTTGTGGATATCTTGTCGACCGATAAAGCGTATGATATTGCAAAGGCAAAAAAACTTATGAAGTTTGCATTGCCCCAAAAGCTGTACCACCAGTAAAGTTTGTAAACATAGGAAAAGCGAAAAAAATCGCCGGATAGTTTGAGTTTTCACTCTCACTGTCCGGCATTTTTATAAAAACCATTTTTTTGCTTTCAGCTTAGAAAAACAGCTTATGAACATTTACTACAAGCGATATCGGTGCTTAGCGACGTCAATTCTTGCAAAATTGCCAAGGCCGCCTCACTACCTTCTTTGCTAATTTGATAATGAGACCACTTTCCCTCATGACGGCAAGACACAAGACCCGATTCACATAATATCTTCATATGATATGACAATGCAGATTGTGCAATATCCAATTCATCGGTTAATTTACAAGCGCATTTTTCGCCACTACGTAATAATTCTACAATAGCCACACGCTTTGGGTCACAAATTGCCTTAAATACTTTTGCTTTTTTTTCTTGGGATGTAAACATGTAGAGTACCTCACATCAATTGTTTTTGATTTGTATGGTAAGCAAACTTATGCCAAAAGCATAAGGGCTTTTGGTATCTTGTTAAGGGTCTTCTTCTGCGGTTGCCTCGTCTTGTGGCAAGTGTATAACTTCTTCACCTTCCTCATTTATGCCCTTTTCTTCCAGGCGCTTGTGTATGAAAGCTCGTGTTAGCACATAGAGTACCGCTGTTGTAGGAACCCCCAGTATCATACCGGCAAATCCAAATAAATCTCCACCTACAATAATGGCCACCAAAACCCATAATGCCGGTAAACCTGTAGAATCGCCTAAAATTTTTGGGCCTAGGATGTTGCCGTCGAACTGCTGCAATACAATAACGAAAATCGCAAAAACAACAGCACTGCCGGGGTTTATAAGCAGCAATAAAAACACTGACGGAATAGCACCAATAAAGGGGCCAAAAAAGGGTATGATGTTGGTGACGCCGATGATGAGGCTAATCAGAAGAGCTTGTGGCATGGTGTAAAAAAAAGCATTGGTGATGTTCATAAAAAGATAGCATATGATGCCGATGATGACACTGTCTATGAATTTTCCACTGATAAAGCCAGAAAAAATACGGTTGCTTAATGTGGCTGTTTTTAGGATTTTTTTTGCGATTTTTGCATCGAGCAATGCGAACAAAATCTTTTTGCTTTGTTTTTGCAATTTTTCTTTGCTGGCCAACATATAAATAGAGGCAATAATTGCAGTGCCACCTGTGATAACGCCAGAACCCACGCGGACACTCCAGTCAAGCAAATCCGGAAAGAAATCTCGTGCCAATAAGATAAGCTCTTGTACGAGCTCTGTATAACTCACTACAATGAAGTCCAAGGTGTCGGGCTCTAGGCTCCACGCTTCGGTAATCCAATCAGCCAGGTGCGTAAGATTTTCAAGGTAGATGGGAATATTGTTCAAAAGAGAGAGCAAACTATCCACAAGCTGTGGAAAAATCAGCACAATCAATATAGCAAGAATGGCGCTAACTGCTAAATACACTATTGTGATCGAAAGAGGACG
>CAYJOZ010000176.1:0-4050 GCA_964371925.1 uncultured Treponemataceae bacterium
GCATAGTATGTGTACTTGTTTCTTGCTTGGCTTTCACCTGCAAATGCACTTTCTAAATTTTTTTCTGTTTTTGAGCCTTTTAATTCTGCCATAGTTTTTTTTCTCCATAAAATTGAATTGTCTTTATACATCTATGATACCCCTGTGGGGAAAAACTGTCAAGATAGTTTGTAATCATTTTTTAAAAGTAGGTGATATCATCACAAAGATGTACATTGTAGATATCACCTCATATTTATTTATACTCAACTCCAAATGCATCAAGAATAACGCCTGCAAGTGTTGCAATTCCTGCAGGTATTGCAGCAGGGTCACTGTAGAATGTTGGAGAATGCAGTGATCCGTATGCACCTCCAGGAGTACGACTGCCTAAGCGAATAAAGACACCCTCGCATTTTTCTTTTATTAAAGAAAAATCGTCCCCACCCATTGATGGATATGGCATAATGTTCACACCATTCTTTCCGAGTAATTTTTCACCTACTCGAATTGAACGGTCAACCCACTCGTCTTCGCAAATTACAGGTGATACACCTCGAATGTACTCGACTTCTGCCGTACATCGGTATGTTTGTGCTGTTGTTTCTGCTATCCGTTTAATACTTTCTTCTATCATGTCTCGTGTTTCATGGCTTACGGTGCGAGCAGTTCCTGCAATTTCAACATAATCTGGAATAATGTTATGTGCAGCTCCACCATGAATCGAACACATTGATACAACCGCACTATCCATAGCATGTTTTTCTCTAGCAATAATTGATTGTATATTTACAATAGTAGCACTTGCAGCGAGTACAGGATCAATAAACGTTTGAGGATGTGCTGCATGCCCACCTTTTCCCGTTACCTTTATACGAATTTCATCAGCGCTTGCAAGGATTGCGCCGTGTCGTACACCTATTGTTCCTGCATCAATTTCAGGTGATGCATGTACTGCAATTATAGCATCGAGTTTATCTGTTCCTGTTTCAGGGTCATTGAGGAACATAGTTGCACCTTTGAGAACCTCTTCAGCAGGTTGAAAGTACATATAAACAGACCCACAGAAACTCTCTCTTGCATCACTAATAATTCTAGCCGCACCCATGCCACATGTCGCATGAACGTCATGTCCACATGCATGCATAACGCCATCTACTTTTGAGCGATGTGGCATATTTTCTGCTTCTTGAATGGGTAGTGCATCCATATCTTCACGAATAGCAATAATTTTTCTTTTTCCGGGAAGTGTTCCTTTTATTTCTACAAAAAGACCTGTTTCGCCAACTCGTTTCATGCGTTCATAGGTAACATATTTGTTTATATAATCTTCAACGGCAGCACAAGTTTTGAATTCTTGTAAACTAAGCTCAGGGTTTTCGTGAAAATTATTGCATATTCCCTCTAATTCGGGGATGATGTCTTGTAATTTTGATGAAATATCAATCATAAAATCTCCTTTTAGCTCCCAATAGGGAAGCATACTAAAATATAGATACTAAAAACGGTTTTGAAAATGCTTTCAAAACCGTTAGTAAAGTATATTATTACATCAATTTTTTGTCAGTGTTGATTAATAGCCTGTCCATTGCACAGCTTGTAAAATGGTAATTGCTATAAAGGCTATCACAACTTGAAGTAGAATAAATGGAGCTGCCCATTTTAGATATTTATTATAAGGGATCATAGCAAATCCAAGACCACCCATTAATGAACCAACAGTCGGGTGCAAACAGTTTGTAAATCCATCACCAAATTGGTATGCTTGTACTGCTACTTGGCGTGTAATTCCTGTTAGGTCTGCAATTGGAACCATAATTGGCATAACTGCAGTAGCTTGCCCAGAGCCAGATGAAATAAAAATGTTTACGATTACGTTTGAAAGTAACATAAAGTTTGCACCGGCAATATCTCCAAAGCGATTTATCGGGTTTGAAAGATAATAAACGATAGTGTCAAGAATCTTACCATTTGACATTAGGATTGTAATTGCATTAGCAAATCCGATAATAAATGCAGCAGTTACAACAGTAGTACATCCTTTTATAAATGCCTGAGCTGTTCCATTTGCACCTAATCCACTAACAAATCCAATTATTATTGCGACGCATAAGAAAGTAGCAGAAATATGATCTGCACCCCATCTAAATTGCACAGCACCAATAATTACTGTTACTATTCCGCCAATACCTGCGAGTAATGAAAAAATTTGAGATTTTGTAAATTTTTGATTTAAATCTACTTCTATTCCGTCTCCATTCCCCATGTATTCTGATACAGACATTCCAGGTATATAGTTCAAGCTATTTGTAGGATCTTTTCTAAGCTTTTTTAAATAAAGAATTACAAAGCCGTAGTTTAAAAGGAAAATAATGACATGTATTACTAAACGAACCTCAATACCTGAAAAAATTGGAATTTCTGCAATTGTTTGTGCGATACCTATAGTTCCAAAATTTGCCCAACCTACATTGAATCCTGAAAAAGAACCAAAGAAAATCATTGCAAATCCGAGCGTTCTATCAAATCCCATCGCTAATGATAAGAATATACCAATAGGAATCAGTACAAGTGTTACACTTCCAAACACACCTGCGGCACCACCTATTGTCATGAATAACATTATAAAGAAAATAGCAATTTCTTCTCGACCTTTTACTTTAGCTGCAATTCTCTTGAATGCAACATCAATTGCTTTTGTGCTTTGTAGTATATATACTGTTGCACCTACAAACAATGTCATAGTGATTAAACTTGCTTGTGCCTTAAAACCTGAAACGATTGCTCTAAACACATCCCAAAGAGTTTGACCGTTTTGTTCTACATTCACAAAAGATCCGGGAATAACACGTGTAATTGATCCTTCTGTAATGCGTTCGAATTGACCTGCAGGAATTATCCATGTGAGTAATGCTGCTACAGCTGCAAGTACTACCAAAATAACATACACGTCAGGAAACTTTTTTTTCTTTTCTGTTTTTTCCATAAACCTCTCCTATTTTTTTGTATAATTATACAGAAAAATTGAAATTTAGCAATATATATTCAATCAAAGTATATTAATATGTATAGTATATTTATATACTTTAAATGATGTTTTATACCTTTACTTGTAAAAAATGTTTATTTTTATTACACTATCTGCATAAAAGGAAAAATAGATGAATAAAAAATGGTTGTTTATTGTAATTTTACAAGTAGTCTATTATCTGGTTTTTGCTCAAAATAGCGATGTGACTGCCTTTACCGAGAGTTTTTTTGCTGATGAAGAATATCAAATTATAACCTCAAAATTTGAAGATACAGAAGTGCACATTGCAATAAATTTTCGAGAACCTGATTCCACATATCCTCCAAAAGGACAAACATTTTCCAAAGGTCTACTGTTTTATTTACACCATGGTTCCCCTGTTTTGCTTTTGCGCCTCGTAGATAACTGTATCTACTATGGTAATGGTGAGCTATATTTTAACGGTGATTACCTTCCAACCCTTTTAGCGTGGGAAATTAGGCTTACTAACACTATGCTCTATTTTACCAGACATGGAATTAATGGTAATATTACAGATCCAATAAGATTTGTTTGGAATAATGAAAAATTGCTGTTTGAAAACTTTGTCGTTGACACTTCTCAGTATTAATAACCTATTATCGTTTTACTTTGCACAAAAAAAGGCTTGCCATTCGGCAAGCCTCATTCGTAACTGAATTATTAATTATTCATTGTTAATTAATAACTATCTACACATACTTTTCAAAAATCTTTTTTAGCCTTTCGCCGCCAATAATTTTCATAAAGTTAGCTAAGCGTGGCCCTTGGTCTTTTCCAACAAGTACTTGATACATTGCGGTAAATAAGGCTTTTGGCTCAAGTCCAATATCTTTTGCTGCTGCATATACGGCTTCACTTAAAGGCTTTTCTTCTAAGGTGTCAACCTGTGGTAAAATATCGTTGTAAATGTTTTTAATACAAGTAAGTTCAAGTTCTCCGAGCTTTGCCTTTGTTTGCTCTGGTGTTTCACCGCTTGATGTTACACCATCTTCTTTGTCGCGTAGGGCAAATCTAAAATC
>CAYJOZ010000177.1:0-3996 GCA_964371925.1 uncultured Treponemataceae bacterium
CATTAAAAGCTTCTGCTTCTGCCAAATCCGCTAAGAGCTGAAGTGCTGCAACAAACTCAGGGTCAGTAAATTTTGCTTTTCCATCATTTGTAATAATAGATTGTGTCCAATCAGATCCAGTAAATCTATCTCCAAGTGTGGAAAGAATACTAGAACCTACAGGCCACTTATCTTTGTTACCCAACCCAAACATAGGGATACCTTGACTTTTAAAGTACTCATTTGCCTCAAGTACTTCATCCCATGTTTTAGGAAAATCATCAAAACCTGCAGCTTTCCACAATTCTTTATTATAATATACGTATGTTGTAGATGTATTAGCTTCAAATGGTAAGCCATATATTCTATCACCACGTGTAGCAATCCGGAAAATATTATCAAAATATAAATCAGAAAGCTCATAAGCTTCAATATCCGCAGCAATATCGCTAATAAGCTCATTGTCTTCGAAGGTATTTATCCATGGGCCTTTTAGCATAAATACGTCAGGCATACTATCTGTAGCCGCTAACTGTTGAATCTTTACTTGATAATCATCATGAGACATTTCAGTATTCTCAATTTTGATTTCAGGATTCATTTCAATAAAACTTGCCAATTGTTCTTGAATAGCAGCAGCCCTGCCGTCTGTTGCAGCTCCTTCTTTTGTTGCAAAATGCATAAGAGATAAGCTTACTTTATCCCCTTGTTCTGATGCATCATTTGCAGAACATCCAATAAACACAGCCAAGAATGCTGAGACTAATAGTACAAAAAATATTACTTTTTTCATTTATTCCTCCTAAAATGCTTTATACTATAAAATCATTTTATCATGGGTTATTATATTTGTCAATATAATAAATTCTTTTTATTATATTAATTAAACCCTATACCCCAAACAAACCCTCTTTTTTTGCTAATTCAATATATGAATCGCTATTAAAAGGAGCCTCTCCTACTAGATAATGGTTAAATCCTTGGACATTCGAATTTTCCCAATACATCATAAGAATATCACCTTTCTCTAAATCTGTAACCTCTCCTACAAAACTCACTTCATTAGAAGATGAAAGAACATTCCCAGTAAACAATTCCTTTCCTGTTTTTGCACTCACTATCCTATAGTTTAGCAGTTCATCTTTGATAGTATCATTTACAACAACAATCGAGTATACATTTGAGTCTGGTTCGTCAACCATAAAACATACAGTTTGTTGCGAGCGTTTGATGTAGTAATATGCAAGTTTTTTATCAAAATAATAATCTACAACGGCATCAGAAAACTGAGGGCATCCATCTAAAATATTCCACCAAATTATTCCAGTACGATTCCATTTTCCAATTCTAAATCGTTCAATAAAGTACTTTTTTGCTTCAGCTTGTGAAATCTGACTTTGCAAAGAAAAAGCATTGAGATTATCTGGAATTGCTCCAAACAATACTTTGATTTGATTCGCCATCAAATCAATCCGGTATGCATAAGGTTCATCTGTTTCAATTGTAGGAGAAGAGGCATGAAGTAGCCATTCTCTATTATCTTTATATGGCCACAAAAAATCTTCAGAAATAAATTTTTTCACAGACTCTGTTGATGGACAGCCATGATAACCTATTTCACTTGCAAAGTGGGCAAGAGCATTTTTATAAAAGTCACTTTTAAAATAATCGCGTGGTCCCCATAGATGGTTTTCAGTAATATAGTCACTTCCATGAGCAATACTCTCTTCATCCATGTAAGGAGAGCTTGGTAAAAAATCTCTTACAAAATCATGCATACGAACCATTTCTGGCATCAATTTTCTAGTGATAATATTATCATTAGGATTTATTTTATTGCCAGCCCACTCACATGCCACATCACACTCGTTATCCCCAGCCCACAATGCCAAACAAGCATGTTGACGTAGTTGTTTAATTACTTGTACTAACTCTATTTTTAATCTTTGTAAAAAGTCATTATCTTGAGGATATAAACCGCAGCCAAGCATAAAGTCTTGCCATACAAGCAGCCCTTTTCTGTCACAAATTTCATAGAATTCATTATCTTCATAGTACCCCCCACCCCAACAGCGAATCATGTTACATCCAATATCCTCAACAAGAGAAAGAGCGTCTGCTAACTTCTTTTTTCCTTGAGAAGGGAAAGAATCTAGAGGAACCCAGTTTGTTCCCAAAATGAACACAGGCTCACCGTTAACTTTAAAACAAAACTCTCCTGATGCATTACTATCGGTGATACTTGTCCGATCTAATTCTACAGTTCTTAAACCAAAGCATATTTCAACGCGGTCAATAATATCTTCTCCCCTATACAAGACAGCAGTAACATCGTATAAGTTTTGCGCCCCACTATTACGAGGCCACCAAAGCTTTGGCTCTTGAACATCAAATGTTAATTTGCCTGCCTTACTCCACACTCTCTCTTTTTTGTAAAAAGTACTATCTTCACAAGCCCCGTGTATTTCAACAAAAAAATCTGAGTAAGGGTATCTTTGCAGATCAAGCTCATAAAAAAATTGTACCTGAGCTAGGGTCTTACCACAATTTAAATCTAATGTATACAAGTAGTGTTGTTTAAATCCAATCGTCTTTTCCTTACATAGATAGACATCTCGCCATATCCCCCCGCTCATAATTCGTGGAAAGATATCCCAACCATTCATATAATTCGATTTTCGAACATACATTGCATCATAATTATACTTGAGTGCAAAAGTATATGCAGGATTATCATACTCGCGAGCTTTTATTGCAACAGGTGTTATATGAACAAATAATTCATTCCCTGTTTTTTTTAAATTATTTATATTAAACGAATGAGAGATTAGCATGTTATCAGTCGTACCAAGCAACATTCCATTACAATAAATACTAGCATATGTATCAATTCCTTCAAACACAATAGTGTCAAAATCCTCAATGTTTTCTAAGTCAAATTTTTTTGCGTAAAATAAATGCGTCATTTCATATTTTTGTAAATGTAAGAGATTTTCACCAAAAAATAAGTCTTTTATAATCCCGGCCTTCTCCATATCCAATTCAAAATTTGACGGAGCACTGGATTCAATAACACGAATTTTACCCTGTGGTAGCATCCCAAAAGAAGAAATATCTTCATTACACATTGTAAAATCACAATCATCAAGAAGGGCTAAATCATAGCCTTCATTCAAATACATTTTCATTGCTTTTCCTTATAAATTATTTTTTTTAGTACTCATTTCACAAGACATAGCCACCATTAAACATGCATAATCCCCTATTTGATCACCAAGCATTGCAGGTTTTATTTCACATACTTCTCTAACCTGTGATAATGCCTCATTATTAATATATTCAAGCATTTCAGTCTTTAATTGACCCTCAGATCTGGAGTATATACTTCCAATAACAATACACTCTGGGTTTAAAATATCCATGATTATCGACAATCCTTTTCCCAGATTCTCTGCACAACACCTCACAATGTGTTTTGCAACAGGGTCGCCTTTTCTAGCATGTTCAAAAATTAGCTTTGCTGTCAATGATTGTATATCTTGTTCTGTTTTACAAAAACCTACAATTTCATTATTGTTCCAATAGTCATGTATTATAATAGAAGCTAAATTTACTATCCCATTCCCACTACAATAACCTTCAAAAGAGCCTTTTTTATTGTGCCCCTCGGGGCCGCCCTCAGTTAACCTAACATGCCCAACTTCTCCAGCCATGTCATTGGTTCCAGAATATAATCTCCCATCTAATATCAAACCTGCACCCAAACCGGTTCCAAAGGTCAAAAACACCATATTCTTAGTCCCAACACCACTCCCAAATTTCCACTCAGCAAGAGCACAAGCATTAGCATCATTTTGCAAAGCAGTGGGAAGTCCTGTTTTTTCAGTCAGGAGTTTAACAATTTCAATGTTTTTCCACAGTGGTAAATTAGGTGGGCTCATTATAATTCCTTCTTTCGAATTAATGGGTCCTCCGCAACTGATTCCAATCGACACAAAAGAAGATTCATCTGTAGTA
>CAYJOZ010000178.1:0-3969 GCA_964371925.1 uncultured Treponemataceae bacterium
CACCGAAACAAGGAGTTAATGATGAGTTCAAAAAAGGTTACAAAGAATGACTTAGTTGATGCTGTTTATGAATCAACTAAATGCGAAAAAAAAATTGTTCAATCAGTTTTAGAAGCCTTACTTGAAAACATCAAAGACTCCTTAAAGCAAGGTTCGACTATAGAATTACGTGGATTTGGTACGTTAGAACCTCGTCTTCGTAAGGGTCGCACCCGTGCACGTAATCCAAAAACAGGTGAACTACTTTCAGTAGCACCGCATTATGTTGTCGCATTTCGATCTGGGCAAGAACTAAAAAATGCGCTTTGGAATTTGCCTGTATCATCTGAAAAATGAAAAAAATACTTATCGATTGGCTTTTACTCATACTTGCAGCCGTTTTTTTTGCACTATCTCATCCAAATATACTTTTTGTTGAAGGTTTTCCCATTTTTGCTTATATAGCAATTGCTCCTTTATTTATCTTAACCCGAAGAGTACGTTTTCCGCTTCTTTGGTTATATGGGTTAATTTACGGAACAATGAGCTACGGCTTTTTTGTTTATTGGCTTGCAGATTATCATCCATTGGGTTTGCCGGTAATTTCGGCGCTCTATGGCTTGCAATGCATGTTGCTTTTACCAGTTCTTAGAATGGCATGGATATTTTGCGGTAAATATGGTTGGTTAACACAGTGGTTTGTTTGGTGTGCGTATGATTATTTAAAAACAACCGGCTTTTCCGGCTTTAGTTATGGAAATATTGGATACACCCATTGGCAGGTATTGCCTCTTTTGCAATTTGCATCTATTGCAGGCGTATGGGGCTTAGGGGCTCTTATTACCTTTGTATCAGCTTGGTTAAGCAAGGTGCTTAATCCTCTTTTTGAGGTTGGTACTAAAAAGGATTCTAATGTCCCTGTTCTGTCTATTGTAAAAACAGAATGTATAGCTCATAGAAAAAGTATGCTTATTTGGATAAGTCTTTTTGTTGCTATTCTTGTATGGGGTTTTGTAGTTCAAAAAGATTATTCAAACTATCCAACAAAAACTGTTGCATTAATACAGCCAAACTCAGACCCGTGGAAAGGTGGCATTGATACCTATACACGAGATTTGAATACCTTAAAACGCATGACAAATGCGGCATTACGGGAAGATGATGGCATAGATTTCGTTGTATGGTCAGAGACAGCCTTTGTTCCAAGCATTCGTTTGCATTATCAATATAGAGAAATTAAGACAAGAATTGACTTGGTTAATGATTTGTTGGGCTATATAGATTCAAAAAATGTTCCTTTTATTATAGGTAACGGGGATGTTGTTAGAGAAAAAGATGAAAATGGGCTTGTTAGAGAGCTTAGTTATAATGCTGCATTTTTATTTAGACCTGGTGAAAATGTTATTCCACCAGAACCAGAAGCATATTATAAAATGCATTTAGTACCATACACCGAACACTTTCCGTATAAAGAACAATTACCAATGGTGTATAACGCATTGATTGAAAATGATACACACTTTTGGGAAAAAGGAACTGAAGCTAATTTGTTCTCCGTAGCTGGTGTAAATGTAGGAACGCCAATATGTTTTGAAGACACCTTTGGCTATATCGGTAGGCGTTTTGCGCAAAATGGTGCACAAGCTCTTGTAAACCTTAGCAATGATGCATGGTCACATAGCGAGGTAGCCCAATATCAGCATCTAGCCATGGCGGCATTTCGATCAGTGGAAAATAGAATACCCTCTGTGAGGGCAACTGCATCTGGACAAACAGCGGTTATTGACCCTAATGGTAACGTTACCGCAATGGCAGAGGCTTTTGAAGAAGCTTATTTGATTGCAGAGTTTCCAGTAATAGAAGCGGGCATACATACATTATATACAAGATGGGGTGACTATATAGGTGTTCTGTCAGTTATTCTATCTGCTATAGCGCTTGTGAGTGCAGTTTGTTTTAGCATAGTAAAAAAAATGAAGAAATAGAATTCCGAGGTAATTCGGTTAAAGGAGCTATTGTGGCAATATCATATCAACAAAAAAGTGGAAATGTAACAGTTCTTGGATCTGAAACTGTTTTTGATGGTGTTTTAGATTTTAGTGATAATCTTATTATTGCAGGAAAATTTTCAGGTACCATAAAATCAACAGGTTCATTGGTAGTTGAAAAAGTAGGGATGTGTAATGTTGACACTGCAGAAGCAGAGTCGATTACTATTGCAGGAAATGTAGAAGGGAATTTAATAGCCAGTGATAAATTAGAAATGTTTTCCGGTAGTCGAGTAGTAGGGAATGTTGAAGCCGCTCGACTTCGCATTGAAGATAATGTAAATTTTAGTGGTGCGGTAAAAATGCGCGATGAAATTCCAGATATGGATATTTTTTTAGTTTCGCCGAACGAATATCGTTCTCTTGTAGCAAAACGGGCCGCAAAAGAGGAAGACGAAGACTTGCATTAAGTCAAAGAAGACAAACATGCAGTGTATTATATTGACAAAATGTCGTATATTCTGTATACTAGATATATCGTTCTATTTAATAACCGTTTTCCGATTCAAGAAAAAAGTCTAATTTGAAATCAAATACATATGGAGATAAGTAATGGCAGAAAGTGATGAAAGCCGTTTCGATGACAATTCAGAATTGTCAGGAAAAGTTTCACAAAATAATTCTATTGAGTCAACCGATTCAGTAGGTAAGACTGAAACCCCACCTCAAGATGAAACTTCAACAAGTCCTAAGAAAAAAATTGTAATTCGCTCAAAAGTGAAAAAAGCGCCTCAAGAAAAAGGTGAAAAAAAACGCGGAGAGGGCTTTTCGAATGACACTCAAAACAGAAGAGGGCAAAAGGGTGGAATGCAACGTCCAAATAATAAACGGCGCCAAGATCCCCGACAACCAGAGCTTCCTCAACTTGATATAGTAGAGACAGAAGAAGATATTCAAAATAATGATTCAAAGCCAAGACTTTCAATTAATGAATTAACAAAAATGGGAATGCATGATCTTCGTAGGTTAGCTGGAGAATATGGTATTACTTCTGATGAACTAGCGCCGATGAAAAAGCAAGAAATAATTTTTGTTGTTCTTAAGGCTCATACTGCACATGGTGGTATTATTTTTGCATCAGGGGCATTAGAAATATTACCTGATGGTTATGGTTTCCTACGTTCACCACAAAACTCATATATGCCTGGCTCTGATGATATTTATATTTCACCAAGTCAAATACGTTTGTTTAATTTGAAGACAGGTGATACCGTTTATGGGCAAATTCGATCTCCTAAAGAAGGTGAAAGATTTTTTGCAATACTACGAATTGAATCTGTTAATGACGATGATACTCGAGAAGCACAGGTTAGAATTCCTTTTGAAAACTTAACGCCGCTTCATCCGGATGAACGATTAAATCTTGAAACAAAAACAGAAGAAGTTTCTACAAGACTTATAAATCTGTTTTCACCTATTGGTAAAGGACAGCGTGCCCTTATTGTTGCCCCTCCAAAGGCTGGTAAAACAATTTTAATGCAGCGCATTGCAAATGCAATAACTGAAAATCACCCTGAAGTATACTTAATTGTTCTATTAATTGATGAGAGACCTGAAGAAGTAACAGAAATGGAAAGAACTATTAATGCAGAAGTTATTTCCTCTACATTTGATGAGCCTGCTACAAGACACGTGCAAGTTGCCGAAATGGTTCTTGAAAAGGCCAAGAGGTTGGTTGAACATGGGCGTGATGTAGTAATTTTCTTAGATTCGATTACTCGTTTAGCACGAGCATATAACCAAACCGCTCCAACTTCTGGTAAAGTGTTATCTGGAGGTGTTGATTCTAACGCACTTCATAAGCCAAAAAGATTTTTTGGTGCTGCACGTAATGTGGAATTTGGCGGAAGTTTAACTATTATTTCTACAGCGCTTATTGAAACAGGGAGTAGAATGGATGAAGTTATCTTCGAAGAGTTTAAGGGAACAGGTAACATGGAAA
>CAYJOZ010000179.1:0-3969 GCA_964371925.1 uncultured Treponemataceae bacterium
GGTAGGCTAGGATTTCTTTCGCCTTTTTACTTTTAAACTCAATTGGCTTATTATCTACAAACATATTAAAATTTGGAAAACACTCTATGAGAACTTTTTTCTCTGTATTCTCTGCAATAGGTGAGAGTTCTAAAAATCTTTCTATAACTTTTTGTACATCAGCTTTGTCATAGGGTTTTGTAATATACCCTATTGCATTTGTCCCCCATGCAGCCATGGAATACGTTGAATATGCAGTTGCAAAAGCAAAGCTTACTTTTTTTCCACTTTCAGAGAGTATCTTCGATACTGCAATTCCGCTTAGCTCTGGCATTTCTATATCTAAAAATACTAGATCAACGCTATTATTAGCATAATAATCTAAAAAATCTTTTCCGTTACTAAAACTTGCAACAACATTTAACTGTGAGTATGTTTCTAATAGTTTTTCTAATACAATTCGTGCACCCCTCATGTCATCGACAATTACTACATTTTTCATACTCTGCTTCCTTTGCTAAAACGTACAACAACTTTGCTGCCTATTCCCACTGTACTAGTAATGTTTATTCGTGCATGTAACAGCTGTTTTAATCTATACATAATATGTTTTGTTGATGATTTTCTATTACCAACTTGTTTATTTTGTATCTCAAAGCCAACTCCGTCATCCTCAATGCATATTTCGATTATTTTATTCGTACGTTTTGTGGTTACAGTAACAGTGCCAATACCCTGCCTCTTTCTCAATCCATGCTTTACTGCATTTTCAACAAATGGCTGAAGCGTTAAAGGAGGAACTTTAAAATCTGAATACTCTACTTTTTCAATATACACTATTTCATCGCCATAACATATTTTTTGCACATTAATATATTCTCGTATGTATTGTAGCTCTTGACTAAATGGTATAAGATTTTCAGTTGTAGTAATCTCAAAACTGCTACGTAAGTATTTTGAAAAAGCCCCTATGGCATCAACAGCATCTTCTGGGGAAGAATAACATAATTCTTGAATTGAAAGAAGCGTATTGTGTATTAGATGCGGTCTCATTTTTAATGCAACAATGTTACTTTTAGAAAGGGCAAGTTTTCGCTGAGTAAGTTTTAACTTAAGACCTTGTTTATTAATTGAGGTAATAAAATAAACTACCGAGTAGAATGCACCTAAAACTAAGATACACCTAATATAAAAGTAGAAATTTCCAAATTTTCCGTTTAAGAAATTATATATTTCAAATACCACAAATATGCATAACAAGCTCAATGCAAACTGTGTTTTTTTACTACTTTTATTCTTTTTGATAAAAAAGGAATGGATTTTTAACACCAGTAATATTAAAACCCCAATTACAATAAGGCTTAAATTAATAAAGACATTTAGAATTAAATCTCGTATTTCAAATACTTGCAATACGGCAACTATACATGTAAGCAACAAACATGCAAAAGAAAGAACAATAAAGATATTTCTATTCATTCCTCTGTAAAATGTTGATACTAAAAAGAATAGTAATGCAGGCATAAGATAAAAAGCAAGCAAGTATATGAATCTGTCTATATGAGGGGGTATGAGATCAAAAAAAATCCTTCTTGACTCTCCCAGACTCCAGATACCGGTTACTATGAGTAAAAGGGAAAATAATAGCAAGCGATAAAATGGCTTTGCATTTCTTTTGAAAGTAAGCATAAGTAAACACACCGAGCCAATTATAATACTTATTATGCTAATAAAAATTGGTGGCGAAGTTTGAATAGTTATATACTCAAGAAATTTTGCACCATTTCCGATTAAAACAAGATTTTTATATTCAAACAGTCCAGGAAAAGGAGAATAGAGTTCAATGCGAATTGGGTCGTTATTGAACGGATTTAATGTAAGCGTATGCCAAGTGCTTACAGCACTTTTGCCCCACCTATCGCTAAAATCTTTTGTGTATTGATATTTTAATTCATTCCTCTGATAGACATGAGCTTCTTGGTGAACTGTTCTAAAACACAATGCATCACCTGTGTTCAATTTATGGGGAAGTTTGATAGTAATAACCGTAGGCATTTCATGGCTTGTTGCAGATACTATTTCATAGTCATCGATAAAATGGAGCTCGCTTAATATTCTCGAATTGTAACTCGCCAACAAAAACACAACATACAATATACCTGAAAATGCAAGAGAAATAATAATAAATTTAAATAGTTTTTTAAATGATGTTTTCATACGCGCACCTCTCAATAAGCAGCACTATAGTGAAAACCTCACTTACAATAAATAAATTGAAAATAAGATACTTTCTTTCATGCTATACCCATCCAATACTTTTGTCAAGAAGATTTCTTAAAGATTCCAGTAAAATTGAAAAATAATTTCATGGTAAGGCACAAAAAAAGGTTGCCCCTTTGGACAACCTTGTATACAACCTACAAAATATACTTCGATAAGTCTTGATTCTGAACTAAATCTTTTAGCTTATCATTTACATACTCTGTTGTAATATTAATAGTTTCACCAGCATGCTCATCGGCTTCAAACGATAAATCTTCTAAAATATTTTCCATAATGGTATGAAGTCGTCTTGCACCAATGTTTTCAACATTTGTATTAACTTCTGCAGCTAAGGTACTCATAGTATCAATTGCATCTTCAGTAAAATTAATGGTCACACCTTCTGTTTCTAAAAGCTGCTTATACTGCGTTGTAAGTGCATTTTTTGGCTCTGTAAGTATCTTCTTAAAATCTTCTGCAGACAATGAATCTAATTCCACACGTAATGGAAAACGCCCTTGTAGTTCTGGTATCAAGTCTGATGGCTTTGATAAATTAAAGGCACCTGCTGCTATAAAAAGGATATGAGTAGTGTCTACCGCACCTTGTCGAGTATTTACCGTTGATCCTTCAACAATTGGAAGTATGTCCCTCTGAACACCTTCTCTGGAAACACCACCATCTCTCCCATTATTTGAAACAGCAATTTTATCAATTTCATCGATAAAAACGATTCCCGATTGTTCTACCCTCTCTTTTGCGATGTCTGCAATCTTATCAGGATCAATCATTCTATCTAAATGCTCTTCAGTTAAGATTTCCCTTGCTTCGGCAATAGTAACCATTTTCTTTTTATTTTTAGGCCCGCCCATCGCAGAAAAAACATCTTGTAAAGCGCCACCAATATCGGGAGACCCAACCCCAACAACTAATTCCATTGGCATATTTGGTTGTTTTTTTTGTATCGTAACCTCAACCTCTCGCTCTTCAAGTTTTCCATCTCTAAGCATTGTTCGAAATTTTTCACGAGTACTTGTATCTTGAGCTTCTTTTTCAGCTTTTTCTGCATCGCTCATAGTATCTTTTTTTTCAGGATCTTTTTGATCAGGATTTGCAGGATTTCCAAAAATATTCATTGGCAAAAATCCGCCGAAAGAAGCATCCTTTGATGTATCTTTATCAGTTTTTTTTCCACTTCCAGGTAAAAGAAGATCCAAAAGGTCTTCCTCTACATATTTTTCTGCTTCTGCTTTAAGCTGCTCTTGCATTTCATCTTTTACCATCTTAAAACCAACAGTCATAAGATCTCGAATCATAGATTCAACATCGCGCCCAACATATCCAACTTCGGTATACTTTGTGGCTTCTACCTTTATAAAAGGAGCTTTGCATAGTTTAGCCAAACGACGAGCTATTTCTGTTTTACCAACCCCAGTTGGACCAATCATTAAAATATTTTTAGGCGCAATTTCATCTCGAACCTCATCGGCGAGTGTTAAACGTCGAGTTCGATTTCGAAGCGCAACGGCAACAGATTTTTTTGCCTTTTTTTGACCGATTATATAGGTATCAAGTTCTTTTACAATTTGTTTTGGTGTTAAGGCATCTTTTAATGCGTCAATCATGATAACTCCATTGCAGTTACATTGTTATTTGTGTAAATACAAATATCACCTGCTATTTTTAAACTTTTTTCTGCTATTTCTAGTGCACTCAGCTCAGAGGATT
>CAYJOZ010000180.1:0-3923 GCA_964371925.1 uncultured Treponemataceae bacterium
ACATTAAAAGATATTCCTGTTGTATTTGGTACCGTTACCGATCCTGTAGGCGCAGGTCTTGTTAGCTCTCTATCACAAGGGGAAGGAAACGTAACAGGCATGAGCGATGCAATTCCTACAGCAGAGCATATTAAAATGTTTGTAGAAATCGCAAATATAAAAACACTGGGTTATATTTACTCAAGTAATGAAGCAAACTCTATTTCTGCCCTAGCGATGGTCGAAGAAGCATGCAAAGCTGCAGGCATCGAACTGGTAACACAATCAATCGCTAACTCAGCAGAAGTAAAACAAGCGGCTGAATCTATCATAAACAGAGTTGATGGTATTTACCTTACAACAGACAACACCGTATTTTCAGCGCTTCCTGCACTCGTGCAAGTATTTAACAATGCAAAAAAGCCTGTTTTTTCAAGTGATGTAACAGGTGCTTTAAACGGTGGCTGCATGATAGCATCAGGTTTTAACTACTATAAAGCAGGTAGAGCAACTGGCGAAATGGTAGTACAAATCTTAAATGGTGAAAGTCCTGAAAATATTCCAGTTCGCTTTATGACAGAACCTTCAGACTCAGATCTACTTTTTGATTTAGATGCGGCAAAAATAGCTGGTATTACAATCCCACAACGTTACTTAGATCAAGCAAATTATATAATCGAAAACGGCACGTTAACAGAAAAATAGCTTTATATTCCTCCTTTGCTCCGATACTGCATTGCAATATCGGAGCTCTTGTCACTATTCACATAAAATAATTTTTGGTATAATAAAAATATGTACAGTATATTAACAGAAGGTTTAATTTATGCCCTCATGGTTTTGGGCGTTTTCATCACATTTCGAATACTTAATTTTGCAGACATGACCGTAGATGGATCTTTTCCTCTAGGCGCAAGTGTTGCTGCGAGTCTTATTGTTGGAGGAGTAAATCCTATAATAGCAATCTTTTTTGCAATCATAGCAGGACTTCTAGCTGGCTTGATTACTGCAGTTTTGCACACTAAATTAAAGATTCCAGGATTATTAGCAGGTATCCTTACAATGACAATGCTCTATTCCATAAATCTGCGCATAATGTCAAACAGGGCAAATATTTCACTCCTACGAAACGAAACTATTTTCACTTTTATAAGCGATAAACTCTCAAACTTTATAACCTCAGAGCTAGCAGTTGTTTTCTTTTTAATACTCATAGTCATTATCGTAAAAACTCTTTTAGATTTATTCTTTCATACCGATTTTGGGCTCACTATGGGAGCATTAGGATCAAACCCTCAAATGGTTATATCACAAGGAATGAATCCCGAAGTAGTTAAAGGTGTAGGCATTTGTATTGCCAATGCACTAAGTGCGTTAGCAGGAGCAATGGCTGCGATGTATCAAGGTTTTGCCGATGTAGGATCAGGGTCAGGCGTTGTGGTATCAGGACTTGCTTCTCTTATGATTGGAGAATTTGTACTTCGTTCAAACAAAATTGCGCTCCTAACCCTTCGCGTAATTATTGGTTCAATAATATATAGAATGCTTATGTATTTTGCAAGAAGTTACGGTTTCCTAATCAATATGAGCCCAAACGACTTAAAGCTTATTACCGGATTACTCATAATTATTTGTTTAATTATTACACAAACCGATGCCCTAAAACAGTTAAAGTCTTTATTTGAAAACAGCACAAGGAAGGCAAAATGATAGCATTAGAAAATATACGCATGGTATTTGCACCAAATACTCCTGATGAAAATATAGCTCTTTCAAATATCAATCTCCAAATAAATAAAGGCGATTTTATTACCATTATTGGTTCCAACGGAGCAGGTAAATCAACATTATATAATGTAATTGCAGGAACATACACAGCTTCAAAAGGCAGCATATTTCTTACCAATGATAAAATAACAAAAGACATTACTCGCGATAAAGAATATGTTCGCTCTCGATATATCGGGCGCATTTTCCAAAACCCTCTTTGGGGCACAGCTGGAAAAATGACTCTTGAAGACAATATGATGATTTGCCACAAAAAGGGAAACAAAGGATTAAAAATTAGCCTCAACAATAAAATGAGAGACTACTTTAAATCAAAACTCGAAGTTTTAGGAATGGGTTTAGAAAATCGCCTTAAAGATAATGTGGAACTTTTTTCAGGCGGACAACGCCAAGCTCTTACACTATTAATGGCAGTTATGTCTGAGCCAGATCTTCTTTTACTAGATGAACACACAGCCGCACTTGATCCAACAAACGCACGTCTCGTTATGGAACTTACCCAAAAGTTTGCAACAGAGCAAAACTTAACGGTGATGATGATTACCCATAATATGAGCCATGCATTAGAATATGGAAACCGCTTGCTTATGATGGATAGTGGAAACATTTTATTAGATATTGGAGAGGATGAAAAAATCAAACTTACAATGGAGGATGTAATACAAAGGTTTAAGCAAATAAAAAATAGTGATTTAACCAGCGATAGGATTTTACTTCATTAAATATTTATTTGTAGAAAATCTATCCTAAAATATCAAAAATATGCTATAAAACAAAACTCAAATTGCTAATATTTTTGCTAATAAATATCGATAATATAAAAAGATGTGATCAAGAGGCTCGAAAGAGCCTTTTACAAAATTCAGGAGATCTAATGCACGGATTATTAACTTTTTTTTATAGATGCTTTCAAAAATGTATTTACATTGTATCTTGGTTTTTACCATGGAGAGAACCAAAGCTTTTTAAAGGCGAAAATGCTCTTTCTGAACTAGCTAAACTATTACTAAAACGAAAAAAAACTCGAGTTTGCATTGTCACGGACAAAGGTATAACCGAAACAGGATTATTACGCTTGCTTTTAAACGCGTTACAAGATGTTGAAATAGAATGCTTTGTTTACGATAAAACCGTTCCTAATCCAACCTCAATTAATGCTCAAGAAGCTGCATCTATGTATAAAGAGAACAACTGCACCGCTTTTATAGCAATCGGAGGCGGATCTTCTATGGACTGTGCAAAGATTGCAGCAGCACTTGTTGTAAAACCAAATAAAACGCCTCTACAAATGAAAGGTATTTTGCGAGTCTTAAAAAGGCTTCCCCTGCTATTTGCAATTCCTACAACTTCAGGATCAGGAAGCGAAACAACGCTTGCTGCTGTTATTTCGGAACCAGATACAAACGAAAAATATGCAATCAAAGACACGGCCTTAATTCCATATGGAGCGATACTTGATCCTAAATTTGCCATTGGGCTACCTCCTCCTTTAACCGCAACCACAGGTATGGATGCTCTTGCTCATGCGGTAGAAGCTTTCATAGGCAAAAGCAATACTCGAAAGACAAAAAAATACGCTTTAACAGCCATACGACTAATTTTTGAAAATCTGCCATTAGCATATAAAGATGGGGCAAATATTGAAGCAAGAGAAAACATGCAACAAGCCGCATATCTTGGGGGATTAGCCTTTACTCGCGCATACGTTGGTTATGTACATGCTATTGGACACACATTGGGCGCTTTTTATCATATCCCCCACGGACTTGCAATGGCCGTTACTATGCCGTATGTTCTAACTCAATATGGAGAAGAGGCTCATAAAAAGCTTGCTCTCTTGGCAGACCATATTGGCGTTTCACAAGAGGGAGACTCAGAAGAGGAAAAATCATTACGGTTTATCTCTGCTATAGAAAATCTCAATAATACTATGAATATTCCAAATAAATTTGAACACATAAAAACCGAAGATATACCATTATTGGCCAAAACTGCAATTAAAGAAGGAAACCCTGAATATCCAGTTCCTCGAATAATGTTCAAGAAGGAGTTTGAAAGCTTATTTGAACAAATTCGAATCGGCAAAGACTCACCGCTCTCAAATTAGAGGGAATTAGAGGGAATTAGAGGAAATTTAAGAGCAATCTATAAAATTA
>CAYJOZ010000181.1:0-3897 GCA_964371925.1 uncultured Treponemataceae bacterium
TTCCTTGTAAGTAATTGTTTTTTAATGTCACTTTCTAATCTCCCCATTGAGTTTGATAGTTTTTGTATATATATTACAAAAAATTAAATATTTATGCAATAGTTTTTAAAAACATTCGAGAAATTTCCATATTCTAATTACCCTTATTTATTTACCTAATTTAATACTCTTTATATAGCACTTCTTTTTTCTTCACTTCTTTCAGCTTTTATCAGCATTTCAACGATATCTGTATACCCACCATAATCTGCATAATCCACCGCGGTTCCTCCCTGTGAAGTGGTTATACTCATGTCTGCTCCTGAATCTAAAAGTACCCTAACTACTTCTGACTGTCCTAACGAAGCAGCTATCATCAAAGCCGTTGCGCCTTGATTATCAAGCTCATCTATATCAACACCAATGTCAATGAGAGTCTGGACAGCCTTTACATGCCCCCTTTGAGAAGCCCATATTAAGGGAGTTCCTCCCGCATCGGTTCTTGGATTAATTTTTGCCCCTGAAGCAACAAGCAGCTCAATAATATCCACATCACCTACAATTGAGGCAAAAATAAGCGCAGTCCAGTCACGAGTTGTTTTTTGATTGATGTTTGCTCCGGATTCTATAAGCAACTTTACCACATCATAGTTTTTCTCACCACAGCTAATCATCAAAGGACTAACTCCGTCAAACAGTGGTAGATCTATATCTGCACCTACTTCTATTAAATATCTTGCTACATCAATGTGATTCATTCCACAAGCTTGGAAAAGTGCAGAGGCGCCGTCTTCATTTCTTCTATCATCCAAGATGGCACCTGCTTGAACCAAAAGTCTCGCTACAGGTAAATATCCACCTTCCGCTGCGTACATTAGGGGCGTATACCCATCATTAGCTGCAAGAGACACAGGAGCTCCTTCTTTAATTAATATCTCCACAACATCTGCATATCCACTATAGCTTGCTAGCACAAGAGCAGATGCCCCTTCATCCGAAACTTGAGAAATATCAATTCCTTCATTTATAAATATTTTTACAAGCTCTACAGACCCCATTTGCGAAGCGCCTAAAAAAGCACTTGCACCGTTGTTGTCTACAGCATTAATATTTGCTCCAGCATCAATAAGCATTTTAACTATTTCTATCTCTTCATGAACTGTGGCATACATTAAAGCTGTTGCATAATAATCACTTTTCGTATCAAGCTCTGCTCCAGCCTGAATCAAAGATTTTGCAAGCTCTTCAAACCCAAATATTGCGGCATACATTAAAGGTGTGTTATCTGCATCACGTTTATTTGGAGTGTTAATACCATATTCAAGTGCTATTCTAATAAGTTCTACAGAATCTTGCTCTTTTCCCGATCGAATTTGATATGAAGTTGATTCATCTTCATATAAATCAAGAGCATCAAAAACGTAATCTGGCGCCCTTTGGTAATCTTGGGCAAATAAACTTATGCACATCATGCATAATAAAATACAAACATTTCTTTTCATCCTACAACATCCTTTTATATATATTTAATTTATCGTTGATTCCAAACACCCTCGCCGGTTTCCAGTAAGAGTGCTATGGCATCATGTCCATTTTCTTTTGCTAAATCCAAGGCCGTTTTACCTTCAAGAGTAGTTAAAGATAAATCTGCACCTTCTACATAAAATAAATTTGCAATCCCTTCATGGTCCATAGCAGCAGCTATCATCATTGCAGAATTTCCTGCATTATCTTGTAAGTTTATGTTAGCTCCAGCTTCAATAAGCATCCTAACAATACCATAATCTTCATTTTTTGTAGCTATCATTAAAGCTGTTAGCCCTTCTTCATCTTGCACATTTACTTCGCTACCAGCCCCACGATCCAATAATATCTCAACCATACTTTCATTGCGCTCGAGGGCTGCAAACATAAGTGTTGTTTTTTTATCACTACTTTGGACGGTTACATCAGCTCCCAGTTCAATCAAAGCTTTAACAACTTCACGTTTGCTAAATTGGACACTCGCTAACAAGGCCGTATCGCCCCATGGTGTTGTTGTAGCCTTCATGTCTGCACCTCTATCAACCAACAGGCGTACAATTTCAACATGCCCCTGCTTTGCAGCCATCATTAAAGGCGTTCCACCCTGAATATCAGTTTCATTGATTTGAGCACCCGCGTCAAGTAGCATTTCAACAATTTCTATATGCCCATTTTGTGCTGCATAAATGAGGGGAGTTCCACCTATATCGGTTTTGGTGTCTAAGCTTACATTTGCGTCTAACAAAGATTGCACAACACCTATATGCCCATTAGATACCGCTAATAAAAGTGGTGTCCAATCTTCATTATCTTTGGCATTGACATCCGCGCCATGCTCTATTAGAATTTCAACAGCCTCTATTCGCCCCCATTGTACTGCTGCAGCTAATGGAGTTTCTCCATCTTCATTAGGTTTATTGACATTTGCACCTGCATCGACAAGAACACGAACGATAGCGACATTTCCATTGTTTGCCGCTAAAAACAAGGCTGTTCGTCCGGAGTCGTTAGAAATATCTAGGCTAGCCCCATTTTCTACCAGCAAGGTTACTATTTCTAAATAACCTCTATGTGCCGCTATAATGAGTGGTGTCGATCCGCTACTTTCAACTGCATTTACATTCGCGCCGGCATCTATAAGATATTGTATTATTTCAATACGTCCATCTTGCGCAGCTTGCAACAAGGGCGTAAACCCCAAATCAGTTTTTATCTCTATGTCACCACCGGCTTCTACCAACATTCTTACAATGTCTAAGTGGCCGTTTTGTGTTGCAATCATTATGGCTGACCATTGATTATTCGATTTTGCATTTACATCGGCACCATTTTCCAATAACACTTTTACAACATCAGCATAACCCAATTGAGATGCTACAATAAGAGCGGTAGCACCATCAGTGTCTGTTTCATAAATATTTGCGCCTGTATCAACCAAATATACTACAACTTCTGTGTGCCCATTTACCGTAGCCTGCCACAGAGCTGTAATCCCTTCATCACTTTTATCGTTTATATTAGAGCCCGCATCATGTAATATTTTTACAATATCTAAGTACCCATTATGTGCTGCAACCATTATAGCAGTAGAGCCTTCAAAACTCTTACTGTGTACATCAGCCCCTGCATCTATAAAATATTCTACGAGCTCTTTATTACCTGCTTGACTTGCAAACATAAGGGGAGTAATGTCCAAATTAGCCTTAGTATTGATATTGGCACCTGCTTCAATAAGCACTGTAACGACATCTCTTTTATTATGCACAGTTGCAGCCATCAAAGCTGTCCAACCTTTGTCATTACTTTCTTCAAGTGCAGCTTTGGCTTTTATCAGGCTTTTTACCGTTTCTGTATAACCAAACATTGAGGCATATATCAAAGCCGTATTATTATAATCTTCCATAATATGAGCATCAAGGCCTTGTTCCAATGCATGCTGTATCACATCAGTTGCTTTAACATCAGAAGGATTACTGGGATCATTTTCATATTGTTTTAGAGAATCAAAAACATATGCAGGTGCATCTTTTACACCACTACAAAAAAGATTTGCTCCCATAAAAAACAAAAAGATAATTAGAATTTTCTTCATAAACACACCTCTTTTGATATTATATCACAAAGATATACCTATAATAAAGAGCAAAATATTCTATGTGTTAAAAAAAAGTTATCCTATGACTTGCCAAAAGAGTTTTTTTTTGGTATTATCTTCTTACTGTTTAAGGGAACGACTCTTGTAATGAGTCTAGGTCCTATGCAAGAACCCGCCGCCGGACTCCGCCAGATTCGGAAGAAAGCAACGGCAAGCGGATGGGTTTTGTGCCGTAGTGTACCTAGGCTCTTTAGAAGGGTTGTTTTTATTTTAAAGCCCTATGCTTCAAAAACCTTTTT
>CAYJOZ010000182.1:0-3872 GCA_964371925.1 uncultured Treponemataceae bacterium
GAAGTATTTTTTTGAACATTTCACCTTTGGATCATCGCTATTCATTATCTGAAGCCGATGTTTTTGACTCACTTTCTTCTTACATTTCTGAGCAAGCAGCAGTTATTTCGTGTGCAAAGGCAGAAATTGCCCTCATTAAAGCACATTTAAAAACACGTAATATGCTAACAAAAGAACTCGAAGCAGAGCTTGATACCGTTTCATGGACTATAGATCCTGCAAAGGTGTATGAAGAAGAAAAAAAGACACACCACAATATTCGAGCACTCGTGAATGTTCTTCAAACAATGTTACCAGAAAATATCCAACCATTTGTGCATCTTGGCGCAACCAGCGTTGATATTTTAGACACAGCACTGTCTGTGCGTGTGCGTGATTGTGTACAGCAAGCAATTCTTCCAATATTAAAAAATCTTGAAAAAGAACTTTGCACTATCGCCGAAAGAGATGCAAATACTCCTCAAGTCGGTCGAACTCATGGGCAACATGCTGTTCCCATTACGTTTGGTTTTGCCATAGCAGAATATGTGAGTCGATTAGGTAAATCAATTTTAGAAATCGAAAGACTTTCAAACGATTTAAGAGGAAAACTAGCAGGTCCAGTTGGAGCCTATAATGCACCTTCAATGATTGTAAAAGACCCAGAAGCCTTTGAAGAATTATATCTAAGCTACCTAGGCTTAAAACCATCCGAGCATTCAACACAGCTTGTAGAACCAGAATACTTGCTTCGGCTTCTATTGGAATGCAATGTTGCATTCGGGGTAATTGCAAACCTAGCAGATGATCTCAGAAATCTTCAACGCAGCGAAATTGGCGAAGTGTTTGAGTATTTTTCTTCAACGCAAGTTGGCTCTTCTACAATGCCGCAAAAAAGAAATCCTTGGAACTCAGAGCATGTAAAATCTTTGTGGAAAGCCTTTGCTCCTCGCGTTATGACTTTCTTTATGGATCAAATATCTGAACATCAACGAGATTTATCTAACTCTGCAAGTCAACGCTTTGTTTCAGATTATTTAGCTGGCTTTACCCTTGCAGTAGAAAGAATGCGAAACATTGTAAGTGGCTTACAAAGCGACAAAGAAAACATGATGAAAAATCTTAATGATGGTGGCGGAAAAGTAAAAGGCGGTGTTTTAGCAGAACCTGCATATATTCTTTTGGCTGAAAGTGGTGTAGCAGATGCCCAC
Source organism: uncultured Treponemataceae bacterium (assembly GCA_964371925.1). Classification (GTDB taxonomy): domain Bacteria; phylum Spirochaetota; class Spirochaetia; order Treponematales; family Treponemataceae; genus CAYJFX01. Next base: position 1,191 of record CAYJOZ010000182.1, read on the forward strand.
GAAGTAATAAGAAAGCTTACACTCGATGCAGAAAAAAATGGCACATCGCTTTTTGACGAGCTTTCAAAAGATACTGCAAGTTTCAATGCAATTACTGCTCAGCTTGAAAAGCTTGGAATAGAAGATGCATCAACGTTCTTTGCAAACCCTGAGCGCTACTGCGGTTTAGCTGCAAAAAAAGCTATAAGTTTAGCACAAAAATATTCAAAATTAATGAATTAATAATCGGGCTATCATATGAAAATGTGATAGCCCTTTTTTTTACTTCCAACTAATGTTTTCAAAACTATAAATAAACTCTTCTTCTGCCTCAGTAACGGGGTTTCCGTAAAAACCAAGACCAGTAAGCTCTTTCATGTGTTCAATAACTGAAAAATCACGAATATTATTATTGTTCATCGATAAATACCCCATCTTCTGTAAGTTATGCAGCATATTTATATCATTAATATCGTTATTGTCCATTGAAAGAGACTCTAAATTTGTAAGGTTTTGTAATGGAGTTATATCACTTATTGCGTTATAACCTAAGTAAACACGTTGTAAGTTTAAAAGTCCCGACAAAGCGCTTATATCAGAAATCCTATTAGAACTTAGATACAGAGTTTTCAAATCAGGGCAATTTTGCAAAACTTGTATATCGTCAATGATATTTTCATTTGCACGAAATGTTTCAAGGTGCTCAAAGCTTCCAATTTCATCTATATCTGTAATAATATTTTTTTCTATATTCAATGATCGAAGACTAGTAAACGAAGCAATTGGTACTAAATCGTCTATGTTATTGGAACTTATATCAAGGGACTCTAGTCTTGTCAAAGCTCTTTGGTCTTCAATTTTTGATATATTGTTTGATGCTAACGTAAGTGATTCTAGGTTTTTGAGATTTCTTAAACTTGGGATTTCACTGATGGTATTATATGAAAGATTGACTGACTGTAAGGTAGAAATATTTATTAATGGCTCCATGCTTGTAATACTGTTTGAGGAAGCTTCCAATATGTGTAATACAGGTAAATCTTCCAAAGCTCGTAGGTTAGAGATTTGATTATTTGAAATATTTAAATGCATCAGGTTTCTCAGAGAAGAAATTGAAGATATATTTTGAATCTCATTATATGTTACGTCAAGGCTTATTAAGTTTTGTAGTTCTCTTACAAAGCTGAGGTTGAGTATAGAACTAGAGCGCAGTTGCAATGTAGTAAGATTTTTTAAGCTTTGTAGCTGTTCTACGTTTACATGCCTACACCAGTTTAATGTGAGTGTTTTTAAATTTTCTAATTTTGACAGCGCTGAGAAATCGGTAATATCATTTGAAGACAAATTAAGAGAGGACAAATTTTCAAAGTGTATGAGGTCTTCAATAGTCGCAATTTCTGAGTTGCTCATATCAAGATAGGTAATTTGTAACAAATCTGATTTTTTTATGGGACTTCCAAATTGGATACCATATTCAGGCAAATTTAAAAGTAATTGAATTTTTTGCTTTACAACATCATTTTTCCAGTCAATAATATAATCTTCATCAGGCGAAATCAAATGCTTTTTGTAGCTAACATTAACATCAATAGTAGACCCTTTTGGTAGTGCTGCAATAGTATTATAGCCTCGCTTTATAAGTGTATCGCTTAAAACTATATAATCGCTGGTATTACTATAATAATTATCGGATGGTTTGTTTTCATATATCACGACATTGGGAAGTACATATAAGGGGCTTAAATCTATGTCTTTATTTACAATATATAGGGTTTTCAATTTTGTAAGCGTAGACAGTGGCTCTAGGCTTGCAATGACCCCACCTCCTCCCAGAGAGCCATTCCCCAACAGGTTCAATGTTTCTAAGTTTTTCAAACCTTGTAAAAATGTAAGGTCTCTTAGCGCATCAAATCCCTCAATATCTAAATATGTTAAGTTCTTTAAGCTTGAAATAGGACTATAATCGGAAACCCTTGAATACGTTATAGCAAGAGACGTTAAATTTGACATTGACTGTAAAGGACTAAAATCTTCAAGCTTGCCATAACTTGCATCTCCATAGAAGGAGCCATTGCCAATATAGAGTTCGGTTAGAGGAAGATTTTGTAAAGGTGAAAGGTCGTCTATGTTGTGACCGCGAAGGCGTAATGTTTTTAAACTTGAAAAATGAACAAAATCTGCAAGTGTTTTTATTTTTCCTTGAATTTCTCGACTGGTTGCTGTGTCACTTGTTGTAAAATCAACTTCTGTAATAGTAGCAACTTCAGTCACTAAAATTTCCCCGTCAAGTTTACCTAACAATTCTCGCACCCTTTCTTCAATGTAGGCATCTTGCCATTCTATTACTGCATTTTCATTAACAGGAGAGGGTGTCATTACACTTGTTTCTTGGACAGGTTCCTTAATAGAAATAGTTTCCTTAGTAACAATTGTTTCTACCGTTTGTTTTTGGCATGATATAACAATGCCAGTGATAATTAGAAGGATACATAAAAGCTTTTTCATAGGAATATTTTATCATAAGTTAATACTTTTTTCAATCTCGCATTCTATTGCTTTTTTTATCCTTCTCATATACTATATTTTACTTAGAGCGTATTAAAGTGGGGGAAGTTATGGATAAATTAAAGCTCATTATTGTTATGATTTTGTGGGGGAGTATTGGGCTTTTTACACGATACATCGATTTAACACCAATGCAGT